>WRFS01000003.1 GCA_009778695.1 Oscillospiraceae bacterium | reverse complement strand
ATTTCCGCCTCTGGAGTATAGTATAGCTTTTAAAAAGGCTCCTCCAAGCCTCCGAAGACTCCATGGGCCTCAAAGGGCTGTCGTTCACCTTTTTAAAAGCTATACTATACTCCAGAGGCTACTCTGCTGAAAACTGTTAACTAGTAACATAATTTCGATATAACGTAAATACTAATGTAATTTGAAGCGGATATATAAGTGGATATAAGAAAGAGAGGAGGTATTATGAATAGTATAATTGAAATAAAAGATTTAAAAAAATCTTTTTATGTGAAAGATAAAAAACAGAAAAAAATAGTAGAAGCGGTAAGTGGAGTTAGCTTAACCGTGAATGAAGGAGAAATTTTTGGTTTCTTAGGACCAAATGGTGCAGGCAAAACAACCACTCTTAGAATGCTTACAACACTTCTTCCAATTGATGAAGGAACTGTAAAAATTGCAGGACTTGATGTAAAAAAAGAGGCAAAAAAAGTACGTAATATTATTGGATTTGTAAGTCAAATTGGAGGTGGAGATGTTGAAGCAACTGGAATAGAAAACCTAATGTTGCAAGGAAGGCTTTATGGAATGTCTTTAGAAGAAGCAAAAAAATCAGCAGAAGATGTATTAGAATTATTCGGTTTGAAAGAAATTCAAAACAGAATTGTTCGTACATATTCAGGAGGGCAAAAAAGGAGATTAGAAATAGCTTTAGGAATGATGCACAAGCCAAAAGTATTATTTTTAGACGAGCCAACAACAGGACTTGACCCACAAAATCGTGCAAACATGTGGGATTATATTCGCAAGTTAAACAGCTTGGGAACAACAGTATTTATTACAACCCATTACTTAGATGAAGCAGATGAGCTTGCAAACCGCATAGCAATTATGGATAATGGAAAAATTGTAGCACTCGATACACCAAAGGAATTAAAAAAACAAATTAGTGGTGATGTTATTACAATAAAGACCAAAAATGGTGAAAACGGAATTAATGAACTAAAAGGAAGTATTCAAAAAGAGTCATATGTAAGAGAAGTGAGCATAGATAACGACAAACTTCAAATATATGTTAATGACGGAACAAAAGATTTACCTAAAATTTTTATATTTTTAGAAGGGAAAAACATAGTATTAGACACAGTACATTTAAGAGAACCATCATTAGATGATGTGTTTTTAAAGAAAACTGGAAGAAAATTGAGAGAGGGGGAACAGAGCCAATGAGTATGGTAGGAGAAATATATTTATTATTTAAGCGTAGATTGTTAGCAACACTAAGGCAGCCAGTTTGGCTTATATCGGAACTTATGACTCCAATTTTATATTTAGTACTCTTTTCACCATTACTAAAAAATATGAACTTAGGAACAAGCAATGTACTTGACGTATTCGTTCCAGGAATGCTAGTATTACTGGCTTTCAGTAGTGGTACAGGAATTGGTTGGACTATAATATTTGAATTGCAAGGTGGAGTTATTGAAAGATTAAGAGTAACACCAGTAAGGCGTTTTTCACTAATGATGGGGACAGTTGTAAATGATGTATTTTTTATGGTAAGTACATCAATAGTTGTAATATTTATTTCTTGGATATTTGGGTTAACGGTACATATATTAGGTTTAATAGTGTTACTTATTTTAATTTCGTTATTAACATCAATGATTTCTGCAGTTTGTGGAAGCCTGGGACTTATACTAAAACAAGTAGGAAGTTTAGCGGCGGTGGTTACAGGTCTGCAATTGCCTATTATGCTACTTGGAGGAATACTAGTACCATTGGAAGTGGGACCAGCGTGGCTACAAAATATTGCACATATAAATCCATTGTATTATGCAGTAAAAGCATCTAGGGTGCTAAGTGCAGGAACAATTTTAAATTATACTGTATTGGAGGCATTTTTGGTAATTATACCGTTAACGATAATTGCATTTTGGTGGTCAACGAGGGTATATAATAAAGCAGTTGCATAATACATGATGCCACATTGAAAAATAATAGGGCAATCGCATACGAAAAATAAGGAAAAGTTGACATATTATGCGAAATATATTATAATTGAACGTATATAATGTATGGGTGAAAACCCTTATAACAACCCTTCAATTGGAGGAAAGAAAATGCAAAAGATGCTAGTAGTAGCAATGTTGATGATGGTAGGTATGACATTGGTGGCATGTTCTAGTCGACGGTATGTTGAGAATCAACCATATTATGATTCGCAATATTATGATTCACAATGGCAAAATCAGCCACAATATACTGACATGCAATATGCTAATCCTTCACAACAACAGCAAGGTCTTTATTCGCCGCAGTCGAGCGAACAACAACTACGGAATAATCCGCAGTATCAGAAATTGTATGGCGTAGTAAATGATGCTGTTGTTGCTGGAAGAGGAAAAGCCATACTCCATGAAGTAGTACCTGTAGAGGTTGTAAGTGGAGTTGTGAATGATACCCCAGAAGCAAAAGCAGCTTGTGTCAACAAAAATACACGGCAAACAGTGATTTTTCTTGGGAATATGGTCCGAGAGCCAAATCAGGAGCCAGAATGCACTAGTGGTCCACAAAAGGTGGTAAAACCAAAAAAGAGTTTAAAACCACCGCAAAAAGAGATTGCCAAACCAAAAGAAGACGACGATTGTATGCACAATTGTTTAGGTTCATTAGGTCCCCACGAGAGGGACTCGTGGGAATTGCATCGCTGTTATGAAGAACGGTGCAAAGGCAAGTAGCATCACGGGGCGAAAGCCCTAATTACAACCCTTCAATTGGAGGAGTGTTATGAAAAAGATGTTGGCGGTATGTGGATTTATGGTAGTATTGGCGATGGTAACGGGTGGTTGCGCAAGGTGTCCACGATATGTGGTTTATCAACAACCGCAATCGCAACCGCAATCGTATGTGGTTTATCAACAACCACAACCGCGGGAAATTCCAACGACCACCATGGTAGCTCCAGCGTACAAGGTTGAAAAGGCTCACAAGGTGGTCACAAAAGCCAAACCGGTGAAAAAACACCGTAAGGCGGTCACAAAGCACTGCACGCAAGTAGTTAAGAAGATAACAGTAATCAAGAAGTGCTGCAAGAAGGTAGTCATAAGCAACTAGCAGTTGGAGGGTGTCTTTGTAAAGACACCCTTTCTTTTTTTTTAAATAGACTTCTTTCGAAACATAAAATGTGATATACTTACAAAAAACAAGTAGGTGTCATTCTGAGTGTTGCTACAAAGCCTTTCTCACGAAGAATCTTACTAAATGGTAGGAATACAAATGAAAATAGATAAAGTAAGATTCTTCGTAAGTCGGGCTACGAAGTAAGGCTCAGAATGACAATGCCTGAAATCCACATAAGTTTCGAAAGAAGTCTAATATAATAAGAAAAATCAATTAGTACTTTTTAGGGCACCATTTTTTAAAAGTATTAAAAACCTTTTTATGGTTATTCTAAAAATGAGGTAAACATGAAAAGATTTTTTTTAATTTTAATACAAATTTTCTTAATAATAATATTTGCATATATAAGTAATATAAACAATATTCCAAATAGTATAATACTTTTCGATAACGAACAACTTAACATGAAAACGTTGGCAGGGTTGGATTTTGTATCACAGAATGGTAAAACAGTGTTAACAAATAAAAACTTAAATGAAGAATTAAAAAATAATGAAGAATTATCTTTAAAACTTTTTAATATATTTCCTCTTAAAAATGTTGATGTAAATATTATACCCAATGCTAATGTTGTGCCGCTCGGTGATGTGGTTGGGTTAAAATTATATACTGAAGGTGTGCTCGTGGTTGGGGTTACAGAAGTTGAAAATATGGATAATAAAAAAGTGAAACCATATGAAAATAGCAATATAGATGAAGGAGACATGATTATTGCTGTGAATAATAAAGCAATTACTAGTACAGCAGAATTAATACAAGAAGTTAATAAATCAGATGGAAAGAGCATAGATTTAAAGTATGTTAGGAATGGAGAAATTTTAACTTCCAGCATAACACCAGAAAAAGTAGAAGATAATCAATATAAACTTGGAATATGGGTAAGAGATAGTGCAGCTGGTATTGGAACAATTTCATTTTATGAGCCTTCAACAGGAATGTTTGCAGCTTTAGGACATGGGATAATGGATGTAGATACAGGAGAGCTTATTACAATTTCAAATGGTAATATCGTAACTTCAAATATAATTTCAATTCAAAAAGGAGAAAAAGGAAAACCTGGAGAGTTAAGAGGAAGTATTGTAAACCAGCCGGTAATTGGTGAAATTTCGAAAAACACAAAGTTAGGTATTTTTGGTAAATTAAATAATTTAAGTGCAATAAATGTAGATACAAGTGATGCTATTCCAGTAGCAAGTAGAGATGAAATCGAACTTGGTAAAGCAAAAATAATATGCATGTTGGAAAATAATGATAAAGAAGAATATGATATTGAAATTCAAAAAGTATTTTTAAACAATAATGAAGATAACAAAAGCATGACTATTAAAATTACAGATCCAAGGCTTTTGGATAAAACAGGTGGAATTATACAAGGAATGAGTGGCAGTCCGATTATTCAAAATGGTAAATTAATTGGAGTCGTAACACATGTTTTTGTTTCGGACCCAACTATTGGCTATGGTGTGTTTAGTGATTTAATGATAAAGCAAATGAGAGAATAATCTATGTAGGGGCGAACATTGTTCGTCCGAGACTAGAGGAATTTGATAAAATTATTGAAAAACGAGATAATTATAGTGCAGGACGAACAATGTTCGCCCCTACAACAGCGACATTTTAGCTAAACCCTTAACTAGTATTTGGCAAAAATTCTGCATCAAAAAAGGTTGATAAAATGCAAGAAATATGATAAAATATAAATGATGGTGCATTATTCTAGTGATATTGTATATTGTGAGAATGGGGCTAAAAATCCATTAAAGAGCATATCGTTGAAGTTTTTTGCATATGCGCGAAACGCCCAGTTTTGTGTGTGTGCGGGGAGTAAAGAATATAGGGACCTATGTAATGGCATACATATCTACCCTATGTTCGTGGAGGCTTAAAATTTTCAAGTTTATTGGTGCTAATTCACAAGCAACGTGATTAGCGTTAAGCCGCAAATTTGAAATTATTAAGTAAAACCTACGTTTAAGTTAGCATAAAATGCGTAGTGTAGCTCGTCTTGAGTGACATTATTGGAATTAAAATGAATTTCGCCAAAAATTTATTTTATGAAATTTGTGTTGCAAAAAGGACTAATAATATAACAATATCCCAGGGAAAACCTCTAGAGTGTTTGTAGTTTTATACATAGGAGCTTAGGGATTAAGGTACGGATTTAAGTGGTAATCTGGTGTTCTTTTTAAAAGAATGTTTTGTTAAATGGAAACAGCTAATACAGTAATGTTTAGTACGAAACAGAGAAATTCTACTAGACCTAAACCGTAAAATTTACTTAAGCTCTTACCATCAAAAATTTATATTAAAAGGAGTCTAATACATAATTTAAATGAAGCAAGAAAAAAGCGTTGAAGAAAAATCGCATAATAAAATAAAAAATAAAAAAGATAGAGAAACTTTAAGTTGGTTTATAATCGTTGTTATAATAACATTTATAGTTTCATTGTCTTTTTCATATTTATCTACTACATCAATGAATAAGTTGAATATTATTCCAGCCATTCTAATACTAATATTAGTTGTGCTAATAGGTGTTGTGTTTGACATTATGGCGATTGCTGTTGCAGTTGCTGAAGAACATGAATTTCATGCAAAGGCAAGTAAAAAAGCCAGAGGAGCTAAGATATCATTATTCATGATTAAACATTCACCAAAATTTGCAGCTGTTTTTGCAGATGTTATTGGAGATGTTTGTGGAGTGTTGAGTGGTGCAATGAGTGCAATTTTGAGTTTTAAGATTATGCAGGAATTTGGTTTAGAGTTTAACTTACAGTTTATAATAAGTGCATTGGTTGCATCTTTAACTGTTGGTGGCAAAGCAATTGGCAAAATGCTTGCACAAAAAAATTCAACAAAAATAGTTCATGAAATAGGAAAGTTCGTAAGCTTATGGAAAAGTGAAGGATAAATCTTCTGATTACTGAAGTCTAATATAAGGGGAAGTTTCGCATAATAAAATAGGAATAAAAAACCAAATAATGAATACACATGTAAAAACAATGTATTTATTAGGAGGTTTTTCTTGTATGAGAAGTATTTTGATAGAAGAACGTGCTGTAAATTTGGCACATTATATTATAGATAATAAAGACACGGTAAGAGGAGCTGCAAAAAAATTTGGAATTTCTAAATCGACCGTCCACAAGGACGTAAGTCAACGATTACTACATATTAACAAAGTTTTAGCCACACAAGTTAGGGCTGTATTGGAAGAAAATAAAGCAGAAAGGCATATACGTGGAGGGATGGCGACAAAGCTCAAATATCAAAAACATGCATAAAAGAAAAAAAGATGTAGGGGTCGACGTCATCGACGACCCGAAAACAATGTTTTTTAAATATAAAAAGAGCCTTGGTAAAATCCAAAGCTCTAATTTTTTTAGTTATTGTTGTATGAATTTCTTCTAGCATTTTTTCTAGCTCTTCTGCAATCTGGGCATCTAGTTGGTTCATTTTCAAAACCTTTTTCAGCATAAAATGCTTGTTCACCCTCTGTGAATATAAATTCTGCACCACAGTCTTTGCATATTAAAGTCTTATCAGCCATTATATGAGTCCTCCTTCTTTGAAATATAATTTAATTTATTGACACAATGACACATTCCAATGAAAGAGTAATTAGTCTATAAATAAAATTGGTTTTTTTCAACCTATATATAATATATCACATATATTAAAAAAATACAACAAAAATTTCAAAAAAATTTAAAATATCAAAAAAATTAGAGTTGTAATTTATTTAATTATGTAATATAATAGAAAAATAAAATGGGAGGAAGACATGGTTGAATATAATTCAAAAAATTCAAATAAAAATAAAAACGAGAAAATAAAGAAAAAAAATATACAAAAAAAAGAGGGTAAGCCAAAAAAGAAAAGAAAAGTTTGGAAAATAATATTAATAATATTTCTAGTGCTTGTAGTACTTGGTATTATGGCAGCTGGAGCTGCAATAGGTATATTTTTTGGAATGTTTGGAAATGACTTAAAATTAAGTGCATCAGACTTGGTAGTAGGAGCTACAAATTCAACAGTAGTTGATGCAAATGGAGGCTTTTTAGGCACTATTGCGGGCGACGAGAAAAGGCAGTATGTTAAATTAGATGCCATGCCAACATATTTACCAAAAGCGTATGTAGCAATTGAAGATGAAAGATTTTATGACCACCATGGAGTAGATATAAAGAGAACAGCTTCGGCAATTATCTCTTATATAACCAGCGGAGGACATGCATCTTTTGGCGGAAGTACGATAACTCAACAGTTAGTGAAAAATTTGACAAGTTATAACGACGATACTTGGCAAAGAAAAGTAATGGAATGGGGTAGAGCATATAACTTAGAAAAAATGCTTTCAAAAGACCAAATATTGGAATTATATTTAAATATTTTGTTTGTTGGAGGTTCAGATTTACATGGTGTTGAAATGGGAGCAGAATACTATTTTAATAAACACGTAGGAGATTTAGATTTAGCAGAATCAGCATTTTTAGCTGGTATAAATAGTTCGCCGAATAGTTATAATCCATTCAATTCAGACTCGGATGGTGCAATAGCGGCTAGGATTAAAAGTAGAACGAATACAGTTATAGATAAAATGCTACAATTAGGATATATAGATCAAGACGCTCATGATAAAGCTGTAGAAGAAGTAAATACCGGACTAACATTTAAACAAGGAACAATAGTTACTGCTAATTTATCATATAATACGGAAGCTGCAATAAATCAAGTAGTAAGCGATTACCAGGCTTTAAAGGGATGTTCAGCAGATTTTGCAAAATTATATATATACGGAAGTGGGTTAACAATCCATACAACACAGGTTACATCAATTCAAAAAACAATGGAAACTGAATTGAAAAAGACAAAATATATGTATCCTAACCCAATAAAGAAAGGAGAAGTATCGCAAGCCGCAATGGTTATTATTGATCCGACAACAGGCTACGTAGTAGGTGAAGTTGGAGGAACAGGAGATAAAACGACAGTTTTTGGATTCAATAGAGGAACACAAGCTGAAAGACAACCAGGTTCTTCAATAAAACCACTGGCTGTATATGGACCAGCATTGCAAGAAGGATTAATAACAGCAGGAAGTGTATATGATGATGTGCCGACTAAATTTGGTAATTACCAACCAAAGAATTATTATGGTGGCTATAAAGGCTTATCAACAATTAGAGAAGCATTATCAATTTCTCAAAACATTATACCAGTAAAAATATTATCAGAATTAGGAGTAGATAAATCTATTAATTACTTGAAAGAAGAAGGGATTACGTCATTAACAGATAAAGATGCTGGATTAGCACTTGCACTTGGTGGATTAACTACGGGTGTTAGCCCGCTTGAAATGGCCGCAGCATATAATATGATTAACAATGATGGTGTATATATTTCACCAACATTTTATACTACCGTAACAGACTCAAATGGAAATGTTGTTTTACAATCACAACAAACAAAAACAAGGGTAATGTCTGTGCAAAATGCATATATATTAAAGAATTTATTAACAGCTCCTGTTGTAGGTATTAATGGGCAAACTAAAGTACAAGGAACATATATAACAGCTTACTTATGTAATGATAATCTTCCATCAGGAATGGATGTAGCTGCAAAAACAGGAACAACAAGTTCAGATAAAGATAGATGGTTATGTGGATTTACTCCATATTATACAACAGCTATATGGTTTGGATATGATACCCCAGCAGAGATACCATCGGCTATTACTGGTGGTATTAATCCAGGTGCATATATTTTTCGTGATGTAATGGGAACTATTCATAAAGATTTACCAGCTAAGAAGTTTACTGTGCCATCTGGTATTGTAAAAGTACCAATTTGCATAGATTCTGGAGAATTACCTGGACCAAATTGTAATGATACAATTCAAGGAAATGAAGTATATACAGAAGTATTTGTAAATGGTACACAGCCAACAAAAACTTGTGATGTTCATGTGCAAGCAACAGTTGTAAAGCAAGGTGATAAATATTTATTAGCACCACCAGATTATCCAGGTGCAGTACCAATAACATTTATTACAAGACCAAACAGCGACAAAACCACTGCATGGAAAAGTGCAGCCGATGCTAAGTATATGTTACCTACAGATGTACTTGATACAGGACCAGTGGTTGAGCCAAATCAGCCAGAAAATCCAGACACAGGAAATATAACTGTACCACCAGACCAAAATGTTATAATACCACCACCTAATACAAATACTGTACCGGGTGAAAATACTACACCGCCTAATACGAACAATACAACTGGAGGAAATAACACACCACCGCCTGAAACAAATAATAATACGACTGTAGAAAATCCTACACCACCAGAATCAAACAATAATACAACTGAGGAAAATCATACAGTACCTGAAACAAACGAACCCGCACCGTAGTTTTATAAGGGGTATCATAAGTATATAGAATAGCGTGAGTGGTTGGTGTATCTTTTAAAAAAACTGCCCGACAGCCCTTTGAGGCGTGGGAATACCCGTTAGCTTGGAGGGAGTTTTTTTAAAAGATACACCAACCACGGAAGCGGACCATTGTAGTTGATTTCTAATGGGAGGGAAATTTGTGAAAGCACTAGAAATAAACAAAAAAGACTTAATGCACAACATAAATACAATAAAAAACATATTAAATTCTTCTTACAAAGACTTACCAAGCGATATAAAAAAATGCGAAATAATAGCAGTAGTTAAAAATAATGGATACGGTATGGGGTTAATTGAATATGTAAAAATGTTGATAGATGAAGGAATAAAATTTTTTGCAGTTTCAACTATTGAAGAAGCATTAGAAATAAGGAATGCTAAAATAAAAGAAAAATTACTAATGCTTTCTCCAGTTATTATAAAATCAGAAGCCAAAGAATTAATTGAAAATAACGTAATTTTGACAATAAGCTCAAAAAAGTCGGCTGAAATAGCTAATAAAATTGCTGAAGAAAATGGACGAAAAATAAAAGTTCATATTAAAATAGATACAGGGTTTGGCAGATATGGATTTGTATATAATAATCCTTTAGAAATAGTTGAAGTTATACAAAATAATAAAAATTTAGAAGTGGAAGGTTGCTTTTCCCACTTTTCACAAAGTTATGAAAAAAAGAATAAATGGACAAGCATTCAATACAATAGGTTTTTAGATGCAATCGCAAATCTGCAACAAAATAAGATTCAAACAGGAATGCTACATATATGTAACAGTTCAGCCTTCTTGAAATATCCATATATGAAATTAAATGCAGTACGAATAGGTTCAGCTTTCACGGGAAGAATAAGCATTACAAACTTATATGGATTAAAAAATATAGGTATTTTAAAATCAAGTATATCAGAAATAAAAGCAGTTGATAAAGGTTTTAACATAGGATATTCGAATACATACAAAACAAAAGAAAATACTAATATAGCAATAGTCCCAGTTGGTTATGCTGATGGTATAAATATTACAGTAGGCAATGATAGTTTTAGAGTTATTGACCATATCAGATATATTTACAACGATTTTAAAAATATATTGAAAGGACAAAAGAATAATTTATACGTAAAATTGCGTAATAAAAAGTATAGAATTATCGGAAAAGTCGGGCTATATCATATAGTTGTTGATATAAAAAAAGATTCAATAAATATTAATGATATTGTGTATGTAGATGTAAAGCCTATTTACGTACCTAAAAGCATTAGAAGGGAATATTTAAATGAATGACAAAAAAAGTTTAAATTTTTTTAAAAGTGCATATTATGCCATTGTTGATTTTGAGAAGTATGTAGAGTTAATGTACCAAAAAGGGAGTAAGGCAATTAAGTACTTTTTCATAATACTACTGCTTTTCAGTCTATTAATATCAATAGCTGGTGTAATAAGTATTGTAAAGTTTGTGAACGGAAATATGGATTATTTACAAAATGAATTCCCTAACTTTTCATTTGCAGACAACACGCTAAAGGTTGAATCTGATGGACCAATAAACTTAACTGGAAATAATGGAATGAATGCTTTGCTAATTATTGACACAAATGCAACCGAAGAACAAGTTAAGCAGTATAGCGATGAAGCGAAAGTTGATAGTGATGCCATCACAATTATTGTTTTATCTGATAAAGTTATAGTAAGCAATTTAAGCAATAGCGATAGAGCACTTTTTAATCTTGGAGGCTTACCAACAACAGAAGATAATGGAAATACAATTTTTAAGCTTTCAGATTTATCAGCGAAAATTGGACTAAATTCGTTTACTAAACAAAGTGTTGTAGACTATTTATCAAGTGGCAGTATGGCAAAAATATATTTGGAATTATATGTATTTTTAACTATTTATACTTTTTTAATGTATATTGTTGGAGTATTTGGCGATGTTATCGTAATTGCAATTTTTGCATTTATAACAAGCAGGATATATCGCATAAAACTAAATTTTACAAGTTGCATGAAAATTTCAGTATATGCATTAACCTTACCACTTATATTAAAAGTAATATATATATGGATTAATACATTAACAGGTTTTGTTGTTCAGTACTTTGATTATGCGTATATAACAATTGCATATATTTATGTATTGATAGGGATATTAATGATTAGAAACGATAAATATTTAGCTTTAAACGGACCTGTGAAAAAACAAGAGGAGCCAGAAATTCAAGAACAAGAATTTCCAGAGGAAGAGGAAAAGGAAGAAAAAAAAGACGAAGAACTAGACGACAAGAGTAAAAAGAAAGAAAAACCTAAAATACCAAAACCAAAGGTAGAACCAGAACCAGGAAAAGCGTAGAAAAAGAAAGGATTAATTTATGAAAGACAAGGATAAAGAAAAAAACAATTCAAAATACAAGATCATATATACAATTATAATAATAGTTATTATTATATTAATAGGCATATTAGGCTATATATTAATAAACAATAACAAAAATTCAACCGACACAACCATAGCATATACTGATTTAATTAAAAAAATTGATAACAATGAAGTTAAGAAGATAGAGATGACAGTTGGAAGTACAACATTAAAAGTTAACTTAAATGATGATGATAAAGACTATAAAACAATCATTCCAAGCACACAAGCATTTATAGAATTGATACAACAAAAAGTGCAAGATGGTAAGCAAATAGATCTTATTCAGAACGATCAAAATGTAGTTTTAGTAATTATGGATAGAATTTTTACATTCATGCCTACAGCTATTTTGATTATTTTAATAATATTAATAGTCAAAATGCAAGGCTTGGGAGATAAGGGGAAAGTTTACGATGCTGCTACTTCAAACACAAAAACTACATTTGATGATGTGGCAGGCTTAGATGAAGAAAAAACCGAGTTATATGAAATTGTACATTTTCTGAAGAATCCAGAGAAATATATAAAAATGGGTGCAAAAATTCCAAGAGGTGTTTTGCTTTGTGGTAAACCAGGTACTGGTAAAACCTTAATTGCAAGAGCTATAGCAGGAGAAGCTAATGTGCCATTTATTTCTATGAGCGGTTCGGAATTTATTGAAATGTTCGCTGGACTTGGAGCTTCAAGAGTAAGAAAGCTATTTGAGAAGGCAAAAAAGATGGCACCTTGTATTATTTTTATAGATGAAATTGATGCAATTGGTTCAAGAAGAACAAATGCAATGGGAGCAGAAACTGAAAACAACCAAACACTAAATCAGTTATTAGTTGAAATGGATGGATTTGAAGTAAATGAAACTATAATTATTTTAGCAGCAACAAATCGACCAGAAATGTTAGACCAAGCATTATTAAGACCCGGCAGATTTGATAGGCAAATTACAATTTCAACACCAGACATAAAAGGAAGAGAAGAAATATTAAAAATTCATGCGAGAGGAAAAAACATATCTTCCGAAGTGGATTTAAGAGATATTGCTGGAGATACAGCGGGCTTTACTGGAGCAGAGTTAAGTAATATTTTAAATGAAGCGGCTATCACTGCAACAAGGAATGGTCATGTTGAAATATTGCACAGTGATATTGAAGAAGCTGTTAAGAAAGTAACAGTTGGTTTAGAAAAAACAAGTAGAATAATATCTGAAAAAGATAAAAAATTGACAGCATATCACGAAGCTGGTCACGCTATTGTTAGTAAGTTTTTACCTACACAAGAAGATGTTAAAGAAGTATCAATAATACCAAGA
This sequence comes from Oscillospiraceae bacterium, assembly GCA_009778695.1. Taxonomy (GTDB): domain Bacteria; phylum Bacillota; class Clostridia; order TANB77; family CAG-508; genus WRFS01. Next base: position 70,631 of record WRFS01000003.1, on the reverse strand, counting down.
GGACATGCAGGTGGATATACAATGTATAAAACTGTAGAAGATAAATATTACATTTCAAAAACAGAAATGGAAGAAAGGCTAATAACATTACTTGGTGGACGTGCTGCTGAAAAGATAGCATTAAATGATATTTCTACAGGAGCAGGAAGTGATATACAAGTTGCAACTCAAATTGCAAAAGATATGATAGAAGTATACGGCATGAGTGAAACAGTTGGACCATTATTTTTAAAAAATGAAAACACATATGAATCACCAATATTAGGGGAAAATATTGAAAATGTGGTTGGACAAGAAGTGAAGAAATTAATTGACAATGCTTATAACAAAGCACAAAGTATATTAAAAGAAAACATGAATTTATTAGATAAGATAGCGAACGAACTTTTAATGAAAGAGAAAATTTCTGGAGAAGAATTTGAACAATTTTTTAAAAATTAGTAAAAACTATTGACAATTTTTAAGGTTTTGGTGTAAACTAAAAGAGATGTTTGTATATGGTAAGTGAATAATTGGAATAAATATAATATACAAAATATAACAAAAGAAATCGAAACCCACAAAAGTGTGTGAATGCAAGACTTTTAAGGGAAGACGATGAGCGGTGAAAAACAATTAGATTTACAGAAATGCGATATGGTGAAACTTGCTCAGAGGAGAAGGGGGTTATTTACGATGTCATTGTTTAGAAAAAAATTCGGCATAGTAAATGTAAAGATGGTAATCACAGAAGAAAAGATGCTATCAAATATTGATAAAGTTCAAAAATTAATCAGTCCGACAAGTAAGAAACAAATAGTTCAGCTAGAAGATGATTCTTATTTTAAAGATTTAATAGATTCCATCAGGACTTATTTAATTGAATATCCAAAAAAGAAAAATTTTCCTGTTGATGTATATAGAGCAGCATATGATTTAGTGGAATTTGCAACAAACCAATTTGAAGAAGGTACTAAAAAAGTTGAAGCATTAATTAGGCAAAGAGAAGTAAACATCACTTTAGCACATGAATTAAAAGACGTTTACGAAGCAGTTAAAACAAAAAGTGAAGATTGGAAAGAACGTATTGATAAAGCAACAGAAAGATTTTCAGAAGATATAGTTGATACATTGTCAGTTATTGGAAGATGCAAAACATCAGAATCTGCAAATTATAAAGATGCCACTAAGTTAATAGAAGCTAGAATAAATAATCTTGAAGCAAACCTTCATATTGAAATAGATATGGAAAGAATAGAAGACACATCGAAAGCTTTGAGTTATATTGGAATAGAAATTGCAGAAGCATTAAAACAAATACCTGTTCCAGTTGATTATATGATGAATAGGAAATCTCGTGTAGAAACTGTTGAAACAGTTGCAGCAGTTGAAGAAAAAGTGGAAGTAATAGAGAATCAAAACGAAATTATTGAAAATGAGTTGTATAATAAAGAAACAAGAATAGAAGTAAAACCAAGGTTATGGGATAGAGTAAAAAATGTAGGTATTATTAGGGCAGTAAGAATGTTATTTAAAGTAAGAATAGTTCTAGAGATACCAGCATTACCTGATGGTAATTCAAATCATGATGCATAGGTTGTAAGGGCGAACATTGTTTGCCAACTATGTTAGCAATAAAAATGAAGCCCCACGTAAGCACGTGCAGGGCTTTTTGGTTTTTATATATTACAACAAAGATTTACGTAATAATGTTTCTCAACTTTTTTTGCAAAAAAACTTTATTTTAAAAAATATTGACAAATATAAATTTATATAATATATTTGGATTGCTAATTCAAAATAATAAAAAAAGTTTTATGATGTTCGTGTATGGGTTTATTATACTTAATATTATAGTTATCGTTTAAAGGGGTTGTGTTTGTATGGATAAACAAAAAAATGATATTTTACAAGGCGATAAAGTTATGAGACTTGAAAATGCCAATAAGAGTTATAAATCTAAAAATAAAAATATAAATGTGTTATCAAACATTAATAGTGATTTTTCGAGTGGATATTTCTATGCTATTATGGGTCATAGTGGTAGTGGAAAATCGACTCTTATAAATATATTAGGGCTAGTTGATACACTTGATAGTGGGATTTATGAGCTTTATAAGACAAATGTATCCGATTTTAATGATGTGCAACTGTCTAACTTAAGGATGAAAAATATTGGATTTATTTTTCAAGGATTTCATCTAAGTCCTACTTTAAAAGCTTATGAAAATGTAATAGTACCTATGTTAATCAATAAAGAAATTAATTCAAAGGAGCGAAAACAAAAGGCTTTTGATTTATTGAAAAGTATAGGGTTAGAAGCAAGGGTTGACCATTATCCTAAGGAGTTATCTGGTGGAGAACAGCAAAGGGTTGCAATAGCCAGAGCTCTTGCTAATAATCCAAATATTATTTTAGCAGATGAGCCGACTGGAAATCTTGATGAAAAAAGTGCAAAAGATATTTTTGCACTTTTAAAGGATTTATCTAAAAAAGGAAAATGTGTTATTGTTGTTAGTCATAGTAATGAAGTTAAAAATTATGCTGATAAAGTTTATAAAATCATTGACGGTAAATTAGTAGGTGATGGCAAATGAGTATAAAAGATTATTTTAAAACAGCTTTATTATTATTATATAGAGGAAAGAAAAAATTAATTTATACCATAGTTATTCTTTTGTGTGTTATTGTTACTATTGGGATTTTGATTTTCAATCTTAATTTTGATAAACTATTTAATCATGTATTGGAAAATAATATTGGATTTAGAACGATTACTGTTTATCCAAGAGATTCATCAAAGTCTATTGGAGACGAAGAACAATTTAAAAACGATTTGACCGATTTATTAAATATAACACATGTTGTTGATGCTTTTGACAGCAGTAATCAAGAGGTAGCAATCTTTGATAGTAGTTTGGCCAATGAATATCTCGATGGAACGGTTACTTTAAATAGAGGGACACCTAACACTCTTCCAACTATTGTTGCAGGAAGAGGTTTTGAAGAAGGTGAAACTGGTGTTGCAATTGTTCCCGTATCATTTTTCCCTACTTTTAATCCAGAGCTTGTTAATCGTGAACATCTAATTAATGGAAATACTCTTTTAGGGACTACTTTTACAGTTTACTATCATGATTATATATTGGATAAAAATGGTGAACCACAAGAAAATCAAACTTTCAGCAAAGAATTTAAAATTGTTGGTTTATATAATGTAGCAGAAAGATTTGATGATAGCGGAGTTTGTTACATACCAGCACAGGATTTAGCAGAAATTGCAGATACTCAAAAATCATGGACAGAAACTCAAAAAGAAATAGGTATTTCAGCAAGTTCTTTAATAAATGTTATTGTTGATCATACCGATAATGTTAACTATGTTTTTGAACAAGTACAGGCTTTAGGATTTGAAACCTCAGGGTTAAATGCTATGTTTGATATGCAAGTTATTAATATCATTCGTATAGTTATTGTACTAGTTTTATTCTTAACAATATTTACTACTATTGTCATAACACTTTCTTATACAAAAAAGAAAATCAACAGTGAAGAAAAAAATATAGCTATATTGAGAGCCAGTGGCTATTCAAAAAAGACAATACGCAACATATATATTATGGAATCATTAATTCATAATTTGCTTATTTATATAATTGGAGCAATAATAATGCTAATAACCTTTTTCGTGGCGACATACAATGTTCCAATTCTGGAAGGACTTGACTTGATGATGGGTGGAATTGGAATAAATATATTTCCTTTCATATTTACATTTGGAGTAGTGGTTATTATTCCATCTTTAGTTATTATTTATAATATAATTAGAAAATGTAATTTAGATATTGTTAAACTACTTGGAAGTGAGGAATAAAATAAATGATTTTACTAAAAGGATTTTTAAGGCACAAATCGTCTAAAATATATTTAATAATATTTACGGTTATGTTACTTGTAATTTCAATTCTTTTTAGTTTTTCTCAATATTATTCAAACCTTATTACTAAAACTTATCAAGAAAACTCATATTTTTTGGTAACTAGTGAAAAAGATATTTTTGATAATATTAAAGAAATGGGTTTTGCAATCGATATAGAAAATGTAATATTATTAGAACCTAATAACATTAGTTTTCCAGAAAACCAAGATATTAATAACAATATTTTAGTTGATCAAGGCAATAATCTTATAATAGTTAGTCCTAATCGAAATCAAGAAATTAAGCTAGAAGATAATCAAGTAGTCATTGAACTTCCTAAATTTATGCTAAATAATGTATCTAGATTATCCAACTTAACAGGGAAAAAAATCTCTTTTAAAATTGGAGATAATAAAAAAGACTTTGAAATAGTTAAAATATATGAATCAAATTTCGCAAGAGTTGTAGTATCTCAAAATACTTTTAAAGATTTAGTACAAAATAGTAGTTTTTATGCATATACTTTTCTATTAAATGATTATCGTCAAAAGGAAGAAATAGTTAATTATTTCCAATCACAAAAAAATGTTCAATTAAATTTTATTCAGTTTTATGAGAGTGAAGCACAATTTAATACTGTTCAATCATTAGAGAATGTAATTAATTTACTATCTAGTGGAAGTATCATTTTTGTGGTTATTTTTTTAATCTTATTTTTAATTATTACTTATAATGTCATTCGTGATGAATTAGAAAAAATGTATATTGAAAGATTACTGGGCTACAATAAAATGCAAATTAAAAAATTTCTCATAATGAAAATCATTATTTTAGATTTAATAGTAATATTCTTTTATACTATCAGTTATATTTTAGTAAATTTCTTGATAATCAATATCTTTGGAATTAAGATAAATGCATTTAATTTTAATGTAATATATATCGTTTTTATTTTATTTTTAATTTCCATATTTTTATGTTTTTTTGCAGGAGTAAAACGGAAAAAGATTAAAAAAAGATTAAAAATTTTTTTAATATAGTATTGACTAAAGTTGTAAATACTGATATTATTAAAATAACTAAATGCTTTTCACCTAATGTTAAAAATTTAACGAAAAGGAGGTGAAATCATGAAAAAAGTATTAATATTTACTGTTATTGCAGTATTTTCCTTAATTGTAGCTATGACAACTGTCCACGCTTGGTTTTTAGGAGCTCAATTTGATACAAATGGAAAACAGTTTTCACAAGAAGATAGTAGAACAGGAAACTTTAGTAATGGGATGAAATTACTAAACAAATATACCGATCCAGCTATGAAGATTGAGTTGGATGGATATAAAAAAGGTTTTCTAGGTATTGGTTGGTCACAGCTCGGTGGAACAATATATAATATTACAACAAAAGTTGGTGAATTTCCCGCTAATACCACAGTAACTTCAAACTATTCAGCTAGTGGTACAAATAACGTAAAAGTTACATGGACGCAAAAAACTGATGGTCATTTGGGAGCAACCCTTATATTTTAGCAATTAAAATTTTTTGATGATAAGTTAAAATAGAGTTATTGACGTAACTCTATTTTTATTTTTCAGTAATAATTAAAATTCTTTGATGATAAGTTAAATAGAGTTAAGTAAAATAACTTTATTTACTTTATCTGTAATTTATTATATCATGTATTTAGGGATTGTCCATTACAAATATATTACTTTTTTGTTACATCTTTGTTACATTCACAACAATACTTAAGAAAGGATAGACACTAATTAATTATAATAACTGATAGAGGGGAATTAATACCAAAAAGGATTTCCGATCCCTAGTTTTGCAGTAAGTGAATAAAAATAATCATTAACTGTCAACAAAAATACAATAAATTTTCAAATACTTATTGCTATTTTGTGAATATTATTGTATGATATAATCTGAGATAAAAAGTATCAAAGGGAGACCAATTTATATGAAGAAATTTTTTGCAGTAAACTTATTATTAGTTGTGGCACTATTTATAATAGTTGGAGCTAGAAACATATATGCAACAAGCGATGATTTAAATGTATATACACCATATTTTAATCAAACACCATTACCAGACCAGAATAACAACACTGTCATTGAGCAAGAAAATCCTAGTACTGTATCTGAAATAAAATCTACAACAAGTCAAGAATTAAGTGATTATGAACAAAAATATGGATCAAAAGCTTATGGATATACAGCATATGCGTTAAGTAAACTAAGAATATTTAGTATACCACTATGCTTTTTAGGAATAGCAATAGGTTCAATTTATCAATATGTTATAGGCATAAGAAGATTAGATATACATGATAGGGGCTTTACATTAATTGTTGGATTTGTAACGGTACTTGTCATATGTCAAGTATTACCGTTGATTTTTGCTATTATAGTACAAGGTTGGAGGGGATAAACGAATGAAAATATTATTTGCTGTTAGTAACGAAAATATATCAGAGGCTGTAAAAAAGGAGTATCAAAATATATATAAAATGCAACAAGTAGTATCAAAAAATGTTTATTATTTTAATGCGGTTATAAAAGAATTACAAAATAATAAAACATATGATATTGCAATAATTAGCGAAGACTTAGAGCCGTTTGCGAATAATAATTACGATACAATAGATAAATTTTTAATAGAGAAATTATCATCAATTAGAGAAGAAGCAAAAAAGGCTGATGGAACAAGTATGCCTATAATCTTAATAACAACAGATAGGCATGTTCCAGGTGATTTTCTTGTAAAAAAATTATATGAAATTGGTATATATAATGCATTAGTAGGTGCAGATAGAAATGTACATATAGTATGTGATTTAATAGACCATCCTCGTGGACAAAATGAAGCAAGAAGTTATTATAATGTGCAAGCCGCTACTCAACAAGCTGGTGATAGTGATGTTAGTGAAGAAGAAATTCAAAACATAATTGCATATTATAAAAAATTAGGTAAGGATGAAGAAAAATATGTAGAAGGCTTTGATAATATTGCTAGTCAATACACAGATGGGCAATTAAAGGTAATAATAAAATTCTTACCGTTGAATGTAAAAGCAGTTTTGGAAGCGAAATCTCCAAAATATCAACAATTGATGACGTTTGCTAATAATTATAAGTCAAATACATCTTCTTTAGGCTTAACATCAGTTCAAAATGAGCCTAAAATTAAAGAAAAAGATTTAAAAGTAGATTCATCAAATGATAGAATTATGGAACAAATTAGCAGTACGCAAGTTGCTTCAAATATAATAATTCCAAATAATGTAGATATAAATTCTGCAAAAAAGATTGAGGAATTGGAACCTAAGCAAAGTTACGTACCTCCTGTTCATGATGCGTTTACAGCACTTGAGGAAGATGTAGTAAATACATTGCCAGGATTTGAAGAAGATGCACAAACTGCTGAAGAAGAAGTAACCAACACATTACCAGGATTTGAAGAAGATGAAACAGATGTAGGGGTGGGTACCCAGAATGATTCAAACGCAAATGTAGGGGTCGATGCCATCATCGACCCAATGAAAAAGGGCAGAGGAAGACCAAAAAAACCAGTAGATATAAATACTACAGCTACTCCAAAAAAAGGCAGAGGAAGACCTAAAAAAATTGAACCAAATACCATAGAGGATGATTCAATAGCAAGTTTACCAGGTATGGAAGATGATTATTATACTAATACTCAACCAGCAGTGAATCCATATGCATCGCTAACTGCAAATAGTCAGCAAGTGGCCAATAAGGCCGTTTCACCAGTTACCAGTAGTCAGTCAGAGGCAAATGCCTATACTCAACCAGTTACCAGTAGTCAACCAGAGGCAAATGCCTATACTCAACCAGTTACCAGTAGTCAGCCAGAGGCAAATGCCTATACCCAACCAGTTACTAGTAGCCAGCCAGAGGTAAATGCCTATACTCAACCTGTTGCTAGTAGTCAACCAGTAGCAAATACATATGCTCAACCTGTTACTGGCAATCAGCTAACAGCTAATTCGTATGCCCAATCAGCTACTAGTGGTCAATCAGAGACAGAATATAAAAATATAGAACAGTTGATTTCTAGAGATAAAAAAGTAGCATCATTTGTAGGAACAAGCAAGTCTGGAACATCATTTATAGTAAACAACATAGCACAATTGCTATCATCTATGAATATAAATGTTGCAATATTAGATATGACACAAAATAGAAATTCATTCTATATATATACTAATAATAATGAAAGTCTTAGAAGTAAAGTTTCAAATACAATGATAGGACTTAGAAATGGCACTGCAGATGGAATAGTTGTTAATAAAAATTTAACCGTATATACAGCTATACCAAACGAAACAGAAGTTATTTATGAAGCAGACAAAGTAATAGAAACATTAGTGCAATCTCATTCAGTAGTGCTTATAGATTGCGACTATAAAACACCAGTAGGATATTTTGATAATTCACAAAATATTTGTTTAGTACAAAATATGGATATTTTAACAATGCAGCCGTTAACAACATTTGTAAAAGAGTTAAAATCTAAAAATGTATTAAAAGAAGAAAAATTAAAAGTAATAATTAATATGGCGACAAATGTTAAAGGGATAAATGAAAGAGTATTGGTAGGGGCTATTTCAGTATATAAAGATCCAGGTATGGCATATATGTTGGATTTGTTTAATAAAGATACAGTTCAATCGTATTCAATACCATTTGATATAGATGCATATTCAAAGTATTTAGAATCGTTAATTAGTTGCGATATGTCATTGAATGGGTATTCGAAGTCAATTATAAATAGCTTAAAGCAAATTGCTAATGTGTTATATCCTATGGCAAATACGGGTGGAAACAAAAAAGGGTATGCTCCACCTTCATTAAATAATAGTTACTCTCAGCCAGTTTTTGGAAATAATATAAATAATACGTTGGATCAAATGAAAAATAAATACTAAAGTTGTGTCCTATAATTACTCCGCGAGGGTGTAGTGTATCTCTTTTTAAAAACCACCCTCCAAGTCAAGGGGTAATCCGTATGCCTCAAAGGGCTGTCGGGCAGTTTTTAAAAAGAGATACACTACACCCCCGCTCAGAAGTTAATTACAGGACAACACCTACAGGAAGAAAGGAGGCAGTATCTTGTTAATCACAGTAATTTCGATAGCATTATTATCATGTGCAATAATAGTATTGGTTGTGTATAATTTCATCGTTAGAAAAAGGATAAAAACATTGGCCGATACAAATCAAAAAATCAACAGTTTAAATGTTTTGCAAGATTTCATGAATATTGTTGGAAGTGATAATACAGTAGACTATAAATTACAGCAAATCAATGAAAAGTTAAGGGAAAAGTTCGATATAAAATATTCTACAATTGTAATATATAATGGTGCAGAATATGAAATTAAGGCAACGAATGTAGAAGAAAGACATTGGCAAACCATGAAAAGTTTGCAAGATTTAAGTATTTTTAAAGAAAGTATCGTAAGAGCAACTCCAAAGTACATCACAGTAGAACGAGATACAGAAAGCCTACCTTATCAAACAGAAGAAATAGGAAGAGCAAAATCAGCAATATTTTTTCCATTATATATAGATAATGTATATATTGGATATTGGATAATAGAAAGTGGCGTTAAACATGGGTTTGATCAGCTAAATTTAAGTTTATTAGAAATTGTAAAAAATAACATTATAGTTGTTGTAAAAACAATATCTTATCAAACAACAATGGAAAGTATAGTAAGAAAAGATTTATTTACAGGAATTAATTCAGCAGAGTTTTTGTACGGTGAAGGGAAGTTAAAACTAGATAAATTTATATCTTCACAAATTTGTATGTTTAAAATTGCAAATTTAGAAGAAGTTAACAACACCTATAATAGGCATACAGGCAACAACATGGTTGTAACGGTATCTAGAATTGTAAGGGACACTTTACTGCCAGAGCACATTTTTGTAAGATATATGGGACCTAAGTTTGTAATTGTATTTATTGGAGAAAAGCAAGATGAAGTTACACGATTTATACAAAAGCTTAAAGTAAATGTAGAAAGTGCAGATGTGGAAGTAATTTCAAAAAAGAAAAAGCCAGAAGATGAAGAAAAAATTTTTGTAAAACCAAGAATTAACTTTGTAATTTCAACATATTATAAAGGAACTGGAGTTGAAAGAATAAGTAAAAAACTAGAACAATATTTAGATATGGCTTCAGAAACTGAAAACGATATAAATTATTTGTAAATTTGAAAATATTTGGGGATTCAAATTAAGAAAGGAAGTAGTATTATGGTAGCAGATGAAACAATGGATTTTGATTTGGAAAGAGAAAAAAATTCAGAAGTTAAAAAAACTCTTAAAAGCGTATACGATGCTTTGGCTGAAAAAGGATATAACCCAATTAATCAAATTATTGGTTATATTTTATCGGGAGACCCAACGTATATCACGAGTTATAAAGATTCAAGAAATCTAATAAGAAAAATCGAAAGAGATGAATTACTAGAAAAAATGTTAATTAATTATTTAGAATTATAATAATGAAGATGGAGAAAACTAAATATGTAGAATAGCGTGAGTGGTTGGTGTATCTTTTAAAAAAACTACCCGACAGCCCTTTGAGGCATACGGATTACTCCTTGACCTGGAGGGAGTTTTTTTAAAAGATACACCAACCACGGAAGCGGACTAATATATTTGATTTTCATAATGGGGCGAAAATGAGAAAATTAGGAATAGACTATGGTGATAGTAGAGTTGGACTAGCTATAACAGATGCCTTAAATATAACAGCACAAGGCTTAGAAACTATACATCACAAAAACAACGATAAAGTGATACTAAAAAGATTAGATGAAATATTAGAGAAATATGATATAGATACATTTGTAGTAGGTATGCCAATTAATATGAATGGCACATTAGGAATTAGAGCGGAGAAAACTGGGAAATTTATTAATAAATTGAAATGCAAGTATAACAAAATAAAAATTGAAACAGTTGATGAAAGGCTAACGACTGTACAAGCTAACAAGACATTAAATTTTTTAAACTTTGAGAAAACAAAAAAGAAACAAGTAATAGATACTCTTTCAGCACAATATATTTTAGAAACTTATATGAAAAAAATTTAAAAAGCTATTGCAAATTTTTTGATAATAGTATATTATTATCAAAGCTAAGGAAAATTAAAAAATGAAATAAAAGAAAAGGAGATTTGATATGGATAACGAAAATTCAAATGAAATAATGGGGGACGAATTAGATAATATTATAATTTTAAATGACGAAGATGGTAAAGAAGTTCGTTTTGAATTCTTAGATATAGTAGAACTAGATTCTGAAGAGTATGTTGTATTGTTGCCAGTAAATGAGGAAGGCGAAGAAGAGATAGACGGCGGAGAGGTTGTAATACTAAAAATAGAAGACACAGATTCAGAAGAAGAAGAATCATATGTAAGCGTAGATGACGAAGCTGTGCTTAATAAAGTGTTTGATATGTTTAAAGAAAAATTTAAAGATGAATTTAATTTTTCAGAAGATGAAGAAGCATAATTACAATTATTATTTTTGGGTCGTCAGAGAGGTGTCGACCCCTACATTTTTTGTAGGGGGCTGACGCCATTTGATGTAAAAGAATAAAAGGGGAGTGAATAGGTGGAAACAGAACAGAATAAAACAAATAAAAAAAGAAAAACAAACAAAAAAACAAAAAGAAATGTATTAATTACAGTATTAATTATATTAGTAATAATATTAGCAGTGATATTTTTTGTGATGTACAAATTTATGCATCTAGTTAATTATAAAGCAATTGATACAAGCGATTTGGATGCAAACGGAAATTTATATAATGATGTAGAAAATTTGCTACCACAGGATGAATTTAATCAAATAATTAATATACTCTTAATAGGTTCAGACTCTAGAGATACTAGTAGTGCATATGCTGGAAGATCAGATACTATAATAATTGCATCAATTAATCCGATGAAAAAAAGTATGAAACTTATAAGTATACCAAGAGATACATATGTTAATATTCCAGCATATGGTAAATATAATGGTGGAATGGATAAAATTAATGCTGCATTTGCTTATGGTGGTGAGACATTGCTATTGAAAACAATTAATAGTAATTTTGGCTTAAATTTAACGCAATACATGACCATAGATTTTTCGGGTATGATAAATGTAGTTAATGATATTGGTGGAATTCAATTGACAATTACAAAAGACGAAATGGACATAATAAATCAATATTTACCAGCCTCATATGCACTAACTGGAAAGCCATTTGTTCCAATGACTCAATATGGAACAGTAACTTTAAATGGAGAAGAAGCTTTGGCACATTCAAGAGATAGATATGTTGGCAGTGACTTTACAAGAGCCAGCAGGCAAAGAGATGTATTAAATGCAATAATGGACAAAGTATCAAAAATGAGTACAACAAAGCAGTTATCAGTAATGCAAGACTTTTTAAAACAAGTAACAACAAATGTAGATGTACTTGGATATACCACAAAATACGTACCTTCTATTCTTTCAAATTATAGCGAGTATAAATCAAATATGATTTCTAAACAAATACCTGCAACAAGTTATGCAAAGGGACAATATATTAATGGAATATATTATTTTGTTCCCGATAGTATGGATACAGCCAAAAAAGATTTTCAAACTACACTCTACGAAAAGTAAACTGCGTATAATAGTGAAAATCAACCTTGGGGGCCCTAAAAAGCACTAGTAGGTGCGACGAGAATAAAATTTTAAGGAGGCTATAGGACGTGAGGAGTGTATTTAGTTGGTTAATAAATATACTTGCAGTGGGATTTTGGATTTTTAGAGTTGTTGTAACGTTTTTAGAAAATTCAAATGTTAGTTTCGCTGTAAAAACAATTAACTTTAATATAGAAATAGGCTTATTATTTGCAACAGTTATATTTCTTGTACTAATTTTTAAAAGAAATATAATAGGCGGTATAGCCTATTTTGTTGCATATGCAGGGTATTTTGGGGTAGGACTATATAGTATATTGGTTAACTCAAATGGAAATTTTGCTACAGATACAATAACACAAGCTTTTGTATGTATTATAGCGATTTTTCTAGGATTATTAAATTTAGTAGATTTAGTATTAAGCAGAAATAGAAAAAGTGAAGGTAAACACAAGCATACAGATTGGTTTTTTAAAGATGATAAATTTGATAGGAAGTTGGATAAGAGGGCTGATAAGAATAATTATAGAATATTTTAGGATATTGCAAAAGACGACCGCTCTTATGGGATAGTATATGTTTTTTAAAAAGTCCCTCCAGGGCAAGGGGTAATCCGTAAGCCTCAAAGGGCTGTCGGTGACTTTTTAAAAAACATATACTATCCCATAAGAGCTACTTCTTTAAATCATTAAACTATATCCTAAAATATGGGCGAGGAGGAAAAGGTGTGAATATTAATTGGTATCCAGGGCATATGGTGAAGACCAAAAGACAGATAGAAGAAGATATAAAATTAATAGATGTTGTGTTAGAAATATTGGATGCAAGAATACCTATTTCTAGCCAAAATCCAGATATTAAACAGATAATTAAAAACAAAAAGAGAATTATACTTTTAAATAAGAGTGACTTAAGTGATAAAACTGAAAATATAAAATGGGTAAAGTATTTTAAAAATCAAGGCATTTCAGCTGTTTTAACGAATTCGAATACAGGTAATGGCATAAATGAGGTTTTAAAAGAGATAGAAAGTATAATGGAAGACCATATGAAGAAAGATATTATAAAAGGTCGTGTGGGTAAGCAAATAAGAACGATAATTTTAGGAATACCAAATGTGGGCAAATCATCATTAATTAATAGAATAACAAATAAAAAATCAGCAGGGGTTGGGAATAAGCCAGGTGTTACAAAACAAAAACAATGGGTACATTTATCAAATAAAATAGATTTGCTAGATACGCCAGGGGTATTATGGCCTAAGCTTGAAAATGAAGAGATTGCTTTGAATTTAAGTTTTGTTGGAACAATTAAAGAAGAAAATATAGATAAAACTGAATTGGCGTATCAGTTGATAAAAGGATTGGAAAAAGATTATTTAGAAAATATATTGAATAGATATAAAATAGAAAGACAAGAATACGAAGGATTAGAAAAAGGGCAAAATAAGATATATTTATTTATGGAGTTAATTGGGAGAAAGAGGGGAGCTTTACTTCAAGGGAATAAAGTAGATGTTGAGAAGGTGGCAAATATAATTTTGGATGAGTTTAGGGCTGCTAAGTTAGGCAATATAACACTGGAAATGGTTAATAGGTAAAAGTTTTATCTAAAATGTCCGCTTTTGGTGGTTAGTATATAATTTTAAAAAAAGCTTCTCCAAGCCTCCGAAGATTCCATGGGCCTCAAAGGGCTGTCGTACGCTTTTTTTAAAATTATATACTAACCACCAAAAGCTATTTTGCTAAAAAATTTAACTATTAACTAAAATTAGGAAGGGAAGATTTGATTTGAAAGAAAAACGAGATTTTGAATTAATGTCGCCGCTTACTTGGGCGTATGTGGGAGATGCAGTTTATGAATTGTTTATACGAGAATATTTAATAAATACAACAAATTTAAAACCACATAAATTACATATTGAAACAATAAAATATGTTAAAGCGAGTGCACAAGCAGATATATTAAAAAGGATAGAGCCACAGTTGACGGATGAAGAAAGGGATATTGTAAGACGAGGACGTAATACCGAAACACATAGTGCACCCAAAAATGCAAACCCAGAAGATTACATGTATTCAACAGCATTTGAAGCATTAATTGGGTATTTATATTTAACTGGACAAAAGGAAAGATTGAATAAGATACAAAATCTAGTCATATCGCAAAACATATAAACGTTATTATTCTTCATCTTTGCTATGATCAATATATATTTTTTTTCTTTCTCTATATTGAATATAATCCATAACCAACACTTTAATTAAAGCCATTACTGGAACACCTAAAAACATACCAATAACCCCAAATAAGCCGCCACCAATAGTTACCGCCAAAATTACAAGTAGAGGGCTTATTTTTACACGTTGACTAAGGATTTTTGGATTAATTATATTTGCATCTATTTGTTGCAGTACTATTATCACAATAAAAACCCAGAAAGCTTTCCAAAAACCACCAGTAAAAAGAGTAATTATAATAGTAGCACCTACTGCAAAAATAGCTCCAAAATATGGTATTAAGTTGGCAATACCAATTAAAGTTCCAAGCGTTAAAGCATATTTTACTTGTAAAATTGCTAAAGCTATGCTACACAAAGTTCCTATAACTAACGCATCTAACAACTGTCCATTAATAAATCCAGAAAAAATAGTAGAGCTTTTTTCTAAGTATTTAGAAAAAGTATCTTCTGTTTTTTTATTGAAAACAGCCTTCAAAAACCTTTGTATAAAACTTAATATATTATTTCTTTCAAACAAAATGTATACAGATAAAATGATTCCAATTATTACAGAGAAAACCGCACTCGCCACACTGAAAACGCTTCTTATTGAAAGTAAAAGTGTATCAATATTTAGATAATTTTGTAAGTTATCTATAGTAATATTGTCATAAATAAAACTAAAGTCAATGCCATGAAAGAATGAATCTTCAGGTATATTTTTCAAATAATTCATTGCATTATTATAAAGAGTTGGAATATTAGAAAACAAATCTTTCATATTATTATAAATTACAGGAAAGATAAATTTTATAATAATTGTTATAATTATAAAAGTAATAAAATATACAATAACTAGGGCTAATACTCGAGATAGCCTTGGTTTGATTTTTCTTTTTTGTAAAAAAGATTCTAATTTTTTGTTTGGTACATATAGAAGTAAAGCGAATAATAAACCAAGTAAAAATGGCGATAGAATTCCTAATAATCTTAATATAAAGTCTTTTAACGGTACAATATTTATAATTGCAAAGTATATTATAATCAATAAAGTAATTAAAATAAAAATTTGTCCATATTTTTTCATAGTTTCTTTAAACATATATGTTATATCCTCCTAAACCCTGCTACTATTTTACCACAAAATGCTATAAAATGAAAGAGTAATATTTTTTCGAAAAATCGACAAAAAAGGATAAAAAAATATTGAAATGATTTTTGACATGTGATATAATTACACTGTTGTTGAAAATAAGTATAGGATGATTGACACAAATTTACTTAGGAGGCTAACATATGAATCTTAATAGGGCAGTTGATGTAACAACAATAAACGGTGTTAATGAAATAAAGGAAAAACAAAATGAATATGATGTAGTTGTTACAAAACGTTACTATTTAATAGTAAAAAGGTTGTGTGACTTAATTTTGTCATTTATTGGATTAGTATTACTGTCTCCTGTATTTTTGGTTATTGTAATTTTAATAAAAATCGATTCTAAAGGACCAGCTTTTTTTGTTCAAAACAGGATAGGGAAAAACGGTAAGCTATTTAAATTATATAAGTTTAGAAGTATGGTTTTAAATGCTGATGAAATATTGTTTAAAATGTTAAGAGAAGATGAGGTAATGAGGGACGAATATAGAATAAACAAGAAACTCAAGGACGATCCAAGAATGACCAGAGTAGGTTTATTTTTAAGAAAAATAAGTCTTGATGAATTACCACAGCTTTTAAATATTTTTCTTGGAGACATGAGTTTTATTGGACCAAGACCATATTTGGAAAGAGAACTAATAGATATTGATGGATATTATGATTACATAGTAGCGTGTAAGCCAGGATTAAGCGGCTTATGGCAAGTTTCAGGCAGAAGTAATGTTACTTTTGAAAGTAGGCTTAAGATTGATAAAGAGTATTATTACATAAAGAGCTTGAAAATGGATACGAAAATATTCTTCGATACAATAAAATTTGTTGTGAAAAAAGAAGGAGCAATGTAAAAAGTTGGAGGACTAAGTGATGAAAATAGCAATTGTACATGATTGGTTAACCAATATGGGGGGAGCAGAACAAGTAGTTATTAACTTTAAAGAAATATATAAGGAAGCACCAATATATACAACTTTTTACAATCCAGATAAGCTAGATGATAAATTAAAAAATATTGATGTACGTACTAGTTTTTTACAAAAAAAGAAAATGGTAGAAAACCATAAAAAATATTTTCCATTAATGCCGTTAGCATTTGAAAATTTTAATTTAAATGAATATGATGTTGTCTTAAGTAGCAGTAGTTCTTGTGCAAAAGGTGTACTTACAAAACCAGGAAGTATACATATCTGTTATTGCCACACTCCTATGCGTTATGCTTGGGAACAAAGAGATGATTATATAGATGGAATGGGGAAATTAAAAAGAAAGTTAGTAAAATTGTTACTGCATTATATGAGAATGTGGGATTCAACAACAGTCAATAGAGTAGATTATTTTATAGCAAATTCAAATGAAGTGAAAAAAAGAATAGAAAAACATTATAAAAGAGATGCAATAGTGATAAGCCCTCCAGTTAGATGTAATATGTTTAATATATCTGAAACTGATGAAGATTACTATTTTATAGTATCAAGATTAGTGAAATATAAAAGGTTTGATTTAGCAGTACAAGCTTGTATTGAATTAGGTAAAAAATTAATTATAATTGGAGATGGACCAGAAAAAGAAAGTTTAATGAAATTAGCAAATGAAAATATTATTTTTTTAGGTAGACAACCTGACGAAGTTGTAAATAAATACATGTCAGAATGTAAGGCATTAATATTTCCAGGAGAAGAAGATTTTGGTATAGTAACGGTTGAAGCACAATCGTGTGGGAGACCAGTTATTGCATATGGGAAAGGTGGAGTATTAGATTCAGTTATTGATGAAAAAACAGGTATATTTTTTAAAGAGCAAACGGTAGAATCGCTAAAAAATGCAATATTAAAATTCGAAAAAATGGGTTTTGATAAGAAAGAAATACGTGAACATGCTCTTGAGTTTGATGAAAGCGTATTCAGAAAAAAAATAGAAGAATTTGTAGATAAGGTGAGCATGAGAAATTATCAGGAGGAAAGTAAATGAGGATATTATTTATTGCTTCAGAAATACCATATCCTGATGATTCTGGAGGTAAAAGATATACTTGGCAAAAAATTAGACAGTTAAGTAAAGAGAATGAGATAACGTTAATAGCCATAAATGAATTTAATAATTCAATTGATAAAAATATTTTAAAAAAATACGTAAAAGAATTTTATTTTTTTCCCAGAGTAAAAAACTGGATGAAAATAATTTTTAACTTTTATAAACCATATAGTATGATTTCTAGAGAAAATATATATATAAAAAGTAAAATAAAAGAAATAATATATGATAATAAAATAGATGTTATTTGCTTGGATTCGATACATATGTATTATAATATCAGTAAATTGGATTTAAAGAATATTCCTATATTTTTGACTCAACACAATATAGAGTATATGTTATTCCAAAGTATTAGCAATAAAACAAATAATATGTTAAAAAAAATAATCTATAAATTTGAAACAAATAAACTAAAACAAATAGAAAAAAAATTATATAAAAACAAATTTTTTAAAGGTTATATATTTATTTCTGACATAGATAATAAAATATATGAAGAAGAAATAGGACAAGTTAATAGTATTTGTATACCACCATGTGTGGAACAAGGGAATGAACAATTTTATAAAAATATCAATAAAGATGCTATTGTTTTTATTGGTAAAATGGATTATGAACCAAATGTAATTGCCATGGAATGGTTTACAAAATCAATTTTCCCAAATATTCTAGATAAATTACCAAAAAGTAAATTATATATAGTAGGTAAAGATCCAACAAAAGAAATTAAAAAATTGTCATCAAAAAATATAATTGTAACAGGTGCTGTAAAAAGTGTAAAAGAATATTTGTCTAAAGCGCAAATAGTAGTGATTCCATTATTGAATGGAGGGGGAATCAAATTAAAATTATTTGAAGCCTTGGAAACTAATAATATTGTTATAACTACAGAAATAGGTATAGAAGGAACGTGTTTTAAAAACAATATAGATTTACTTGTTTCTAATGATTCTGAATTTTTTGCTCAATTATGTATTGAAAATTTGATAAATCCTAATTATGGAATTGCTGAACATGGCAATAAAACATTAAGAAACAATTATGGATTTGAAATATTAGAGAGGAAATTGAATAAATTTATTCAAGGGTAAAAGAGGGAATGTATTATTTATTATATTGTATTTTAATTTTTTCTATAATATTTCAAGACTTACCAGGGAGTGATGCATTAGGAACATATGGTAGAGTATTAACATTAATATTAACACCTGTAATATTTTTGATATATTTTATTATGACTAAAAAAATTTCTATAAATGAAAATATTAAAAAATTTATAAAATTAATAATTTATTTATTTATAATTAATGTTATTAGTATTGCTGTGATGTATCTTTTTATGTCTGGTAATTTGTATTCGAGCGGAGAATTTTTACCATTAAAGACAATAAAGGGATATACTTTTATATTAATAAATGTAATGTTTTTAATACTAATGTATAATATGCAAAAAGGACTGAATAAGGAAAAGGTGTTTTATCCTTTTTATATTACATATATAATTTTATTTATTATATTATTAATAGAACTATATAATCCGAACTTGTTATCAATTTTTCATAGTAGCAATCAAATATATTATAGAATAAGACTGTTAACAAGTGAATCTTCTTTCACATCATTGTTAATTATATTATTTTTTGTACCATCATTTTATTATACAATGTATATAAAAAACAGTAAAGTGAGAAGCATTATTTTGATTATTACATTAATAATTTTTATTTTAACTACAGGGTCTAAGGGTTTAATAATATCATTAATAATTTCTTTATTTATTTTGGTTATGATTAGTAAATTAAAAATAAAGACAAGAATGCTTATTCTAGGTGTTGTTATAATAATGTGTGTGATATTAGGACCGAAAATATTAACGTCTATAAGTAATGATATAGAAAATTATACCTCAGTAGCTACAAGAGTATACACTATATGTACTGCAATTGCAGTTTCAGTTATATATCCATTTGGAATAGGTAATGGACTATATTTGGTAATATACAAGCAATTTTTATCTAATCATTTAAATTTATTAAATCAATTTGGGTTAAAGCTTAATAATACAGAAATATTAAGCATGATAAATTCAAATAATGACTATAATTTAGCAGCAAAATCAGGAGTGTTTCAATATGGAATATATTGGGGGATAGTGGGAACCGTATATTTTATTAAAATTTTAAAAGACATTTTTATAGATTTAAAGAAAATACATGATAGAAAACTTATAATTTTTGAATTAGGAATGATATTTCTAATAATAAATATAGTGTTTATTATTAATTTTGATGTTCAATTTGAAGTATTTGCATATTTATCCTTAATGGTTTATATATCAGACATAAATAAATATAAAGGGATAAAAGAAGGAGTTAAAAATAATGAAAGTATCAATAATCTTACTGAATTATAATGGTTACAAAGATACAATAGAATGTATTGATAGCATTAAACAAAATGAGAAAGAAATGAATTATGAAATTATAGTTGTTGATAATAAATCAACAGATAATTCAGTTGAAGAATTAAAAAAAATTGATGAAATTATATTGCTTGAATCTGAACGCAATGGAGGATTTGCATATGGAAATAATATTGGGATAAAATATGCAATTGATAAAGGAGCAGAGTACATTTTATTATTAAATAATGACACAATTATAGAATTAAATTGTATTAGCTTAATGTATAAAATATTGAATGAAAACGATGATATGGGGATGATAGGATGTAGAATAATGTATTATAACAATAAAGAGTTAATTAATTATATGGGAGGAGAAATCAATTGGTTTAAAGGAATTGTAGTGGTAAAAGATAAATTAACTATATACAAAGAAAACAACAGAAGTTTTTCTTATACTAATTTTATTACGGGCTGTTGTATGTTAATAAAAAAAGAAGTTATAGATAAAGCGGGATATTTACCAGAAGATTATTTTATGTATTATGAAGATGTTGAATATTGTGTAAAAGTTAAAGATGCAGGGTATAAACTTGGCATATGCTATAATGCAGTTATATATCATAAAGAAAGTGCAAGTTCAGGGCGGCACGGACTCGCCATTTTCTATAAAGTGGAGTACGAGAAATAGATTACTTTTTATAAAAAAGTATAAATGTTATGGAGTTTTTACCAAAAGCTTTTTCTATGTAACTAGAATATTTATTGCATTAAAATATAAGCTAAGTAACCAAAATGAAAAACTTAAAGCATTAATCGAAGGAATCCGTGAAGGGAGAAAAGCAATTATTAGACAAGAAAAATTTTAATTGTGGAATGAGTGGGTTTATGAAAGTATTATATATAACAGATGAAGACGATAAATTTGGAGCTCCAAAATCAATGATAGAAATGATAATTACATTGCGTGAAAATTACGGAATATATCCAATCGTTGTAACGTCAAAAATAAATAATATAAATAAAATTTGTGATAAAAACAATATAGAAAATTATGTAACATTTCATCGAAAATTTACATATATAAAAAGTAAAAATAAAATTATTAATTTTATAAAATACATGATTAGATATATAAGATATAAATATGGAAATTTTATAGCTCCTATTTTAATAAACAGATATATAGATTTAAGCAAAATTGACTTAATTCATACAAATATAAGTGTAATAGACGTGGGTAGTATAATTTCTCGAAAGTACAATATAAGACATGTGCACCATATAAGAGAATTTGGAGATAAAGATTTTAATTTAAAATCTTATAGAAAAAATTATATACGATTTTTTAATAAAACTACAGATACTTTTATAACTATATCCAATGCGGTAAAGAAGTATTGGATAAATAAAGGATTAGATATCAAAAAAACAGTTGTAGTATATAATGGTATTTATTTAGATGATATTTCAATAAGAGATAAAAAAGCCATGGACAAATTAAAAATCGTAATTTCAGGCTCAATACAAGAAGGGAAAGGTCAATTAGAATTAGTAAAAGCAGTTTCCATATTACCCAAAGAGATATTAAGCAATATAAAATTAGATATAATTGGTAGTGGATCTGAAGAATATGAAAATAAAATAATTAAGTTAATTGATGAAAACGGTATAAAAGATAATGTTAAATTATTAGGATATCATGATGACCTAAGAAGTAAGCTGTCTGATTATGACGTTGGTGTTGTATGCTCAAGATCTGAAGGATTTGGACGAGTTACAGTTGAATATATGGCAAGTAAATTGTGCGTGATTGTTTCTAATACAGGGGCAAATTCAGAAATTGTAGAAGATGGAAAAGATGGTTTAATATATAAATATGGAGATTATAAAGATTTAGCTAGTAAAATAGAATATATTTATAGGAATATGAATTTAATAACTGAATTCGGAGAAAAAGCAAGAAAAAAAATTTTGAATGCATTTACAACAGAAATTAATTCAAGAAATATATATAAGGTATATACAAATGAGAAATTGTGAATAAGTAAATTTTAATACACCAATAATTAATAAAAGCAAAAAAACTTGAATATTAAAAAAATAATAAGGTAGGATTTAAAATTATGAAGATTTGTTTTATTATGTCAACTCCGTTTACACAAGGAGGAGAACAAAGAGTGGTATCTGTAATATCAAATATATTGACACAAAAAAATAATGAGGTATTTATCTTATGTGTTGATAAAAAAACGATGATAAACTATGAGATGTATAAATTAAATAAGAAAGTAAATATAATAGTATTATCAGAAAAAGGTATCTTTGAGAAAATGAAGTCATTATTTTTAAAAATTATAAGGAAAATAGGGAGAATCACTAATTTTAGTGTTTTAAAAAATATTCAAATTGAGAAATGCCAAATTATTCGTACAATAAATGATAATAACTTTGAGGTAGTAATTGGGGTGGCTGGTTATTACAGCGTATTATTGGCCAGTATTAAAAACAAAATAAATTCAAAAGTGATTGGGTGGCAACATAACTCATTTGATGCATATTTCAGAAATGAAAATAGATATTATTGGAAACTTGATAATATGTTTATTAAATCAATTCCAAAATTAGATAAATATATAGTGCTTACTAAAAGTGACAAAGAAAAGTTTAAAAAGGAATTCAATGTTGATACAACAGTAATATATAATCCTAAAAGTTTTAATAGCAATGAAATATCAAGATTAGATAATAATATTTTTTTGGCAGCAGGAAGATATACGTATGCTAAAGGTTTTGATATGTTAATAGATGCATTCAAAATATTTGCAAAAAAAAATGAAGAATGGAGATTAATAATTGTCGGTGAAGGAGAGGAAAAAGATAAGCTACAGCAGATGATATTAAAATATAGTATGGAAAATAGAATTACATTAGAACCATTCACTAATAATATAAAAAGGTATATGTTAAATGCTTCAGCATTATTAATATCATCAAGATGGGAAGGAATGCCGATGGTAGTTCTTGAAGCTATGGAAATGGGTTTGCCAGTTATTGGATATAACATACCTGTATTGAATGAAATAATAGAAAATGAAAAAGAAGGAATGATTATAGAAAAAAATAATGTTGAAGAATATGCTCAGGTCTTAATACACTTTTCACAAGATGATGTATTAAGAAAAAAATTATCTAAAAATATAAAAATAAAATCAGAAAATTTTTCACATGAAAAAATTGGACAAAACTGGGAAGATTTGTTGACAAAGGTATGTAACAAAAAATAATTGTGGGGTAAAATATGAAATCAATGATATTAAAGTTTTTAAAAAAAACCAGGTTAATAGGCAAGAAAGATGAAATAGAAGCATATAGAAAAAATGGAGTTAAAATAGGAGAAAATTGTAAATTTTATAATGTTAATTTAGATAATGGACACGGTTATTTAATAGAAATAGGAGATGATTGTACATTAACTAATTGTATTGTATTATCACATGATGCTAGTACAAAATATTATTTTGGAAAATCTAAAGTAGGTAAAGTTAAAATAGGAAATAGGTGTTTTATAGGTATGCAAAGTATAATTTTACCTAATATAAATATAGGAGATGATTGTATTATAGGAGCTGGAACAATTGTTACCAAAAACATTCCGTCAAATTCTGTAGTAGCAGGAAACCCAGCTAAAATAATTATGAGTACTGCAGAATTCAAAAAAAAGCATGCTATATATATGAAGGAAAAACCAGTATTTAATACATATTGGAAATATAAAACGGAAAAAGATAAAATGAAAGAAAAAGAATTATTGAAAGATACCTTTGGATATGATGAATAATAAACAAACTATACATAACTTTGGAGAAATATAAATGAATGATTTTTTTAAAAAATTAACTGGATTTTCTATAGGACCAATTATAGGTGCATTAATTGGATTTATAACCATACCTATAACGACACATTTTGTTGCACCTACTGAATATGGTAAGGCTTCAATGTTCACATTAGTGCAAACTATTATAACAATGGTTGTATATTTGGGATTAGATCAAGCATATGTAAGATTTTATCACGAAGAAGATAACAAGAAAAAATTATTGTTTAATTCAATGATAATACCACTTGTTGTTTCGGTAATTGCTATAGTTTTATTGCCAATTAATCCCCAAATAATTTCTAAAATGTTATTCGAGGATCCACAATATATAATGCCTGTATATGCATTGATGATAACGATTCCATTAATAATATTCGAAAGATTTATTTTATTGTCAATAAGAATGCAAGAAAAAGGTGCACAATATTCAGTATTCTCAATAATATTAAAGTTAGTTACATTTTTTGCCACTTTATTATTTGTATTAAAAATTAGAACAGATTTTTTAGCAGTTGTATATTCATCAATAATAGGACAAATAATTGGAGACATTGTTTTAATTATCATTTATAGAAAAAGTTTAACATTAAATTTTAAATTTTTAGATAAAACACTTTTAAAATCATTATTAAAATTTGGACTGCCATTGCTTGTATATGCTTCTTTAGCATGGGTATTAAATTCCATGGATAGAATTTTTTTAAGAATTTATAGTAATTTTCAACAAATGGGCTATTATACAATAGCAATGAAGATGACGAGTTTATTGTTAATAATACAAACCTGTTTTACTACTTTCTGGGTTCCAACCGCATATAGATGGTATAATGAAAAAGTTGATAATAAACAGTTTGGTTTAGTGAGTAATAGTTTGTTTTTCGTCATGTCTATTGCATTTTTAGGAATTTTATTATTTAAAGATTTAATAGTAATAATAATGCCAACTTATAAACAATCAATTTATATAATGCCATTTTTATTGTTTTATCCCATGATGTATACTGTAAGTGAAACAACTACATTAGGAATTGCATTTTCAAAGAAAAGTTATTTTAATATAGTAGCATCTATTTTAGCAGTTGTTACTAATATAGTATTAAATATAATGTTGATTCCTAAATATAATGCTATTGGGGCAGCAATTGCAATGGGAATTGCGTATATTATCTTTTTTTGGACAAGAACTATAATATCTAGGCAATTATGGCATAGATTTCCAATTCGTAAGTACATAATTATTACCTTTGTTTTATTAATTGCAGCATTATTTAACACAATAGAACTAAATAAAATACTGATGTTTTTAATAAATTTTTCTTGTATGATTGTAGTGTTTTTTATTTATAAAAATTTAATTAAAGAAATTTTTTCCAAATTTAAATTTATAAAAAAAATTAGCCACTGATAAACCCATTATAAAAGGAATGATTAATATTATTGGATAAGTTTTACAAATTAAGCCTAAAATTAAGCAATTACCAATGCAACTAGGAGATGCAGAAAGAACATATGCAAATATTTTAGAGGCTAAAAATTAATTGGATACGACCCAAAAATTTCATTTAAAAAAGGAATAAAAAATTTTATAGAATGGTACAAATCAAAGGAGGTCTACAATGATTACTCGGTGTAATTGAAACACAAGAATCAGAAAAAAGTAATATAAAAACAAGGAACAGTACACTAGAACTTTTAAGAATAATCAGCATGCTTTTAATTATTGCACATCATTATTCTGTGCATGGATTTAATATTAGTGGTACGAACATTACACTAAATGAGCTTATAGTACAGTTGTTGTCCCTTGGAGGTAAGTTAGGAGTTAATTGTTTTATCCTTATAACAGGATATTTTATGGTATCTTCGAAATTCAAGGTAAAAAAATTAGCAAAGATAATTTTTGAAGTTTTTACATATTCAATTATAATATTTTTAATTTTTTGCTTAATTGATAATACGAATTTTTCTATAAAAAATTTAATACACACACTGTTTCCAATTATATTTACAAAATATTGGTTTGCGACAACATATGTAATATTATATATTTTCTCTCCGTATATAAACAAGCTTATTAAAGTACTAGATAAGAGGAACTATAGAATATTAATATTAACACTAGTTTTAATATTTTCAATAATTCCAACACTTACAACAGTGGCTCCTGAATTTTCAAATTTAGCATGGTTTATAACTATGTACTTAATCGGAGGATATATAAGATTATACCCAATCAAATCTATGGAAAATGTAAAAAAGAATGCACTATGGACAATTATTATATTTTTATTAATTGTTTTATCTGTTATTTTATTTGATATTTTAGGGCAAGTGAATTCATTCTTTGTAAGTAAAGAAGTATATTTTAGGGATATGAATAAATTTCCAATGTTGTTGTGTTCGCTTGCTATGTTTTTAACATTTTCAAAACTTAGTATTAAAAACAATAAACATATAAATAATATTGCATTAACTATGTTTGGAGTATATTTAATACATGATAATCCTTTAGTTAGGAATGCACTATGGATAAATATTTTTAAAAATCAAGAATATATAAATTCAAAGTTTTTAATTCTTCATGCTATTACAGCAATTTTAAGTGTATTTGTAGTATGTATTGTAATTGATTATATTAGAATTATTATAATAGAAAAGCCATTATTTAAATTAATAGATAAAAAAGAAGATAAAATTAAAATAATATTTTCTAAAATTTTCAAAATTAAACAGCCACAAACGCAATAAATGTAGCAAGAAAGGACACACCCATGAACCAACCCCTCAAGCGAACAATGTTAATCATACTAATCCTACTCTGGATGCTCACCATCTTCTTCTTTTCGAGCCAAAACGGGGAGCAATCAGGCAATCTTAGTATGTCGATAACAGATGAAATTTGTTCAATTATATACCATAACCATGAAGTAACAGAACAAAATAAAGAAATGATTAACCACATTATTAGAAAAGGTGCACATTTTACCATCTATCTTATTGGTGGCATAATAGCATTCAACCTTCTTAATACATTTAACTTAACGTTAAAGAGAAAAATAGTGTATGCACAAATAATATGTAGTGCATATGCTATAACAGACGAGTTTCATCAAGTATTTAGTGCAGGCAGAACGCCAGCAGTTGGAGATGTTTTAATAGATTCAGCTGGTGCTTTAGTAGGAATACTTATTTTTGCTGGACTTTATTACAAAATAAGAAGAAAAAAGTATGTCGAAGAAACATGATTGATACATAATGCAAGACAAATAATTGAATAGACACGCACAAAAGTACACATATGTAAATATATTTTATATATGTGTATTTGCGTTTTTTGAACGAGAAGGATGGTACGTGTGAAAACTAAATTTTTTGTCATAAAAAATTTCAAGAAAAAACTAGGAATTTTTGTAATATTCTTAGTAATAGTTGGTTCAATTACTTTTCTTATTGTAAGAGAGAAAAACAATAATGAATTAAGCGTATTGCCTGAAACAATAAGTGAAATTGAACAAGGGAATATTAACATACAAATACCAAATGTAATTGAAAATCAAACATCAAATTCAGTCCAAAATCAAGGAGTGCAACAAATTGCACCTATAAAAGACGAAAGCATTCCAGAAAAGGTAGATAAGTATAAAGTAACCGGGAAATTAGAAATTCCCAAAATAAAATTAACCACATACATATTAGAAAGCTTAACTAAAGACAGTTTAAAAAAATCAGTTGCAAAATTTTATGGCCCCAACATAAATGAAATAGGGAATTTTTGTATAGTAGGTCATAATTATAACAGTAAGATTATGTTTGGGAAATTAAATGACTTAAAAGTGGGAGATAGCATATATTTAACAGATTTATACGGCAATAAAAAAGAATATAAAATATATAAAAAATATACAGTAAAACCTTCAGATGTTGAATGCTTGAATCAAAATACTAATGGAAAAAGAGAAGTAACTTTAATAACATGTACTATTACTTGTTTAAAAAGAATAATAGTAAAAGCGGCCGAGGTTTAGTTTATTAGATTTCTTTCGAAACCTATGTGGATTTCAGGCATTGTCATTCTGAGCCTTACTTCGTAGCCCGACTTACGAAGAATCTTACTTTATCTATTTTCATTTATATACCTGCCATTTAGTAAGATTCTTCGTGAGCAAGGCTTTGTAGCAACACTCAGAATGACACCTACAGAAAGGCTTTGTAGCAACGCTCAGAATGACTCCTAAATCAATATATTATTATTAACGAATAACGAACAAATATTACACTCAGAACAACATTCAACTCTGCCTAAAAAAATGAGCTTTAAAGTATTAACAAAATCATTATCTTCCTCATTACAATGAATAATTAATTTTTGAGGAGAAATATGAAGAAGAGTACTTAAAAAATAATCATTATTACAAAAAGTAATATCAGACAAATATCTAATATCATCAATATCCCTATTAACTGGAATTACATTCAAATATTGATCTAATAATAAACAATTATCATTATGATATATAAAATGTACAAGTTCTAAAGCAGAAAATTTAGATTCAATATATACCCTTAATAAATATATAAATTCAATATATTCTTTTTCTAATAAAAAACTATTTACACTTAAATCAACTACTTCGTCTAATAGTGATATACATTCATTTAATCTAAACATAACAAAACCATCTAAAATCATTTTATTATTATCATTTAAATAGTTTGAAACAGCTGATTTAATTGACTCTTTCTTATTATGAATATATTCATCTTCCGTAGAATGTTCTAAGTAGTGTTCATATATTTTTTCTCTTTCATAGCTTGAAAAATAAAAATAATTCTTGTTTATTAAACTGAATATTAAATTTTTTTCATATAAACAAATAATACATTCTGTTAAAATTTTAGATATTGAATAAGTAAATTTTTGAATTTGTTCACCATTATAATGAATTATAATATTTTTATATACTGCAAAAGAGGCATTAGATACAAAGATACCGTTCAATTTGATTTTTTCTAATTTTTTATTTATAAACTCTATAGCTTTTGGATTATTAGTTTTTATACAAAAAGTTTTCAAAATTCTGCCTCCTGACTTCTATTTTCTGACCTTCGTTTATTATTTGCAAGAAATAAACTTATATACATTGGCTAAGATATATTATGATATATGGAATGTACAGTGTGAATATTAATTTAACGACAAATAAATGTGAAAAAATTGACTTTTTGGATAAAAGGGAGTATAATTATAGATGTAGATTGTTGGCATGGTGCCAACGTTCATAATAATAGAGGGGTAAATATGAGCCTGACTAAAGTAGCAATGGAAGTCTTGGGGCAACAGGGAATACGGTGGAATCGGTATCGGTTTGTAGAAACCGAAAGCGGCATAATGGCAATAGGTCAACCTTGGGCAACTTTGCTAAGAGAGGAAGAAGAAACCTCCATAAAAGAGGATTTCAAAGCAATGACGGGTCTAGGAATAGAGTTTTCTTACTCTATTAACGAGAGGAAACCCCCTAACAGTAGTCATCGTTGTTAGATGGCACAAAAACGGAAAGGTAAATACCAATCCGTTTTTTTATTGTTCTATAATAAAAAAATCAATTTTGGGTACCATGAAAAGCATTTTTTTGTTACAAAAATATTACAAATTAAAATAAATATTGACTATGTTTAGCAATTAGTGATAGAATGAATATCAGAAGTCGGAGGTTTGAGTTCGGGAAATGAAAGAATTAATAAGAAATTCAACATATAAAGGTATTTATGCACTAATTATATTAATGCTTATTAGTAGTTTGTTTTTATTCCCAATAAAAGTACAAGCAGCCACTACATATACACAAACTGTAAAAGATGGGATAGATGCTTTCCCAGATAGTTATAAAAAATTATTAACAAATTTTATAGAAAATACAGAGCATACTAACTGGAATTTTCAAGCTTATTACACGGGAATAAATTGGTCAGATTTTTTAGCAGGGGAAAGTGGTAAAAACATGGTAAGCTCAAGCTTGGATACAGCATACAGAGCTTCTGGTGCAAATACTAGTGGCTCATGGATAAACGCAAATCAAGATATAGTAGCATATTTTATGGACCCAAGAAACTTTATAAATGAAAGAAACTTATTTGAATTTTTGGATGTATCTAATTCAGCACTATATACAAGAAGTATAATTAAAGGTATGATTCAAGATTTACCAGTGTTTAATGGCGGTAAGAAAACCGCAGATGGTAAGAGTTATACTACAGATAACAATATGGTAACTTTTACAATGGATGATATAGCTAATGTAAATTGTGGACAACAAGTAACAATAGATTATGCAGATATAATTATGCAAGCTGCAAAAGAGTCTCAAATGAGTCCAATTAGTATTGTTGTTAAAATAGTGCAAGAGGTTGGCTCAAGTGGAAGTGCTTCTGTAAGTGGTACATATAAAGCATCAGATGGTACGGATTACTCAGGATATTACAATTTCTTTAATGTTGGTGCTAATGATACTGGAGACCCAATTGCAAATGGTTTAAGTTATGCTAAGAAAGCCACAAAAAGGACTAGTGCCGATACAAAAATTTCATTTCCTAATGGATGGGATAATCCATATAATTCAATAATTGGAGGGGCATGGTTTAATTCAGACGCTTATATTACAGCAGGGCAAAATACCGCATATTTTTATAAATTTGATTGCGTAGGCACAAAAATATTAAATATTGGAGAAACACAAACAATAGCTCAAAGTGATTTATACCATCAATATATGACTAATGTAATGGACCCATATACTCAATCGTGGTCGTTATTTAATACATATACTAATAATAATTTATTAGACAAGCCATTAAATTTCATAATTCCTGTATTTAATAATATGCCAGATGTAGTGTACAAACCTTCATCATTATCAAATAGTGCAGATCCGTTATATTATGCAAATGTAAGTTCTAACTTAACTGTTAGGTCAAATGCAACTACTTCTTATTCTACAATAATGACCTTATATAAAGATGATTTAGTAGTAATGTTGAAAAGAAATTATGCGACTGTAAGCAGTGTAGATGGACCTTTAAGCTTGGATCAAGTCAAATTATGGAATGGACAAACAGGTTATGTGGCAACTGAATATTTGGAACCGTTCATAAAATCAGGTTCGAGTAATCAAGGACCACCGCTAGACTCGCCATCTGATACACAAGCAGTAGAGCCTAACATAGGCTTTGGATACGTTAATGTATCTTCTTCACTTAGCGTGAGAAGTTCAGACAATTCAGGAGCAACAATAATTGCAAACGCCCAGCCAAATGAAGAAATGATAATTTTGGACGATTTAGACTCTGGCTGGTATAGAGTGAAATTATCAAGCGGAGTAATTGGGTACGTATCGAAAGATTCTATAACTAGATTTGAAAAAATAAAAATTGGTGATACGCAAATTACAGTTACACCAGATATTACAGCAAATTATGTTGCAGGTAGATTAAACACAAGCACATATACAATAAAGAATGGTGCAGCAACAGTAACTGGAAATATCTTAGGAACAGGATATAAATTTGTTGTAGGAGATAAAGAATATGATGTAGTTAAATTAGGCGATGCAAACGGAGATGGGGCTGTTGATGCAGTTGATTTATTATTATTAAAACGACATTTATTAGGTATTGCGACATTAAATGGATTATACTATAAGGCTGAAGATTTAGACCAAAATGCCACACTTGATGCAGTTGATTTGCTAATGTTAAAACGAGATTTATTAAATATATATAAATTAACTTTATGACAAATAGTTCTTGGGGGTGGTATATATTTTTAAAAAACTGCCCGACAGCCTATCACGCCATAAGGAAGGAAGTTAAAAATAGTGAATAAAAAAATAATTACATTCTTAATCTTAATCATATTTTTGATACTATTAGTACAATTATCAGTTCTTTCAACAGTAGTATTGGGTAATGACCCAACGTTAAAAAGCTTATCTGTAAATGTTGGAACTTTGGATCCAAAGTTTGATTCAAGTATTATTGAGTATATAATTGTAGTGCCAGAAAATGTTGATAGCATTGATATTACAGCAACTCCAAATGATTCAAATGCAACAGTTAATATTTCTGGAAATAAGAATTTAAAATCGGGTTTAAATAAAGTAACTATTAAAGTCACAGCAGAAAATGGACAAGATACAAGAACATATACAATTGATGTTACAAAAGGTGATGAAAGCAAGGCAAATGCAAATTTAAGCAGCATTAATGTTGAAAATGCTTCATTAGTGCCAGATTTTAGCCCAAATATTGTCAGCTATGTTTTGGAACAAAATGATACAACAAAAAAAATAAATGTTACGGCACAACCAGAGGATGCAAAAGCTACAGTTTCAATAAATGATAATAGCAGCACAGACAGCACAATATATGTAACATGCACAGCTCCAGACGGCATTACGACAAAAACATATATGCTTACAACAGAGCCAAATGTTTTTTCATCAGGATTAGTTAATGGAGATACACAAGATAATAATCAAAATATCGAAAACTTAAATTCAAATGATGAAAATGCATTAGCGGATTTAAGTGTAGTAAATGACAATACGAAAGGTAATCCAGTACTGGATAAAATTTTATTAGGTGGTGTAGTAATATTGATTATTATTGTTATAGTATTACTATTCTTACCTGAAAGAAAAAAACATGTAGAATAGTGAAAGTAATACGTAATTGTGTGAGCAGTCAATTTCTATAGGGGGGAAATAGATGAAGAAAAGAATATTAATACCAATGATAATATTATTATTAATGATTATAATAATTTCTATCAACACTACTTCAAAAGCTACTGATGAAAACGACAATATTGTGGTAGTGCTTGACCCAGGGCATGGGGGAAACGACCCAGGTGCAGTAAATACTTCTTTAAATTTAATAGAAAGAGACTTGAACTTAAAAATTTCACAATATACAAAACAAGAATTAGACAAATATGCAGGAATAAGGACATTTCAAACACATTATGGAGTTCCAGTAAATCAAGATCCGCCTACATTACAACAAAGAGCAGATATTGCAAATGGACTTCATGCCGATTTGCTTATAAGTCAGCACATAAACGCAATTGATAGCACTACTAAAGTTCAAGGAGCAGAAGTATACGTTACACGAGATACTTCTCAAGATATATTTAATAAAAATTGTACAAAATTAGGAAATATTATATTAAATAATTTATCAGCTTTAGGAATAAAAAATAGAGGTATATTTACTAAACCTGTAACATCTCAAAGTGATACACCTGTATATCCTGATGGACAAGTAGCAGATTGGTATGGAATAATTAGAAATCCAATGTTTTATGGAATCCCAGCAATGATAGTTGAACATTGTTATATAGATAGTAGCGATACGCAATTTATAAATACAGATGCAAAATTGCAAAAAATAGGTCAGGCAGATGCAAAAGCAATAGTAGATTTTTATGGTTTGCAACTAAAAACTTTAAATTTTGCTGTTGAAAGTCCAGATAATAATGTTACAGTAAGTAAAACGGTTGATTTTTCAGGCTGGGCAATTGGTCCACAAACTAATCAAGTAAATATATATATAGATGACAAATTAGTAAAATCAAACGTAGAAAGAATTGAAAGGACAGATATACAGGCACAATATCCAGGGTTTGAAACAACTACACCAAATCCAGGGTTTAGTTATTCAATAGATACAACAAAGTTAACAGATGGACCACATAAATTGAAGGCAGAACTAATAGGAGCGAATGGTGAAAAACAAACTTTATGCAGATACATAACTGTTGATAATAGTAAATATGTTTCTGGTGTAGAATTTAATATACCTAATATAACTGACATAAATGGCTCAAAAATAAATTTAAACTATTCTATTTTGCCAACAACAGCTGTTAATAAGAATGTAACTTTTACAAGTGATAATGAAGATGTTGCAACGGTAGATTCATTAGGAAAAGTTACATTAAATTCAGCAGGTATAGCAAATATAACTGTAAAAACTGAAGAAGGTGAATATACTGCTACGTGTACAGTTACAGCCACAGAATTAGGCGAAGATGAAAGTTTCAACTTGAATTCGCCATTAGTAGAAGAAGATACTATTCTTACAGGAATACCGCCTGAAACTTTAGTAAAAAATGTTAAAGCAAATATACAAACAAGTGAAAATTTGAAGGTAGTTATAAAAGATAAAGATGGCGTTGAATTAAATGATAATCAACCAGTTCCAACAGGGTCACATGTATTAATTATGGATTCAAATGATACAGTAATTAAAGATGATTTGGTATTAGTTTATGGGGACCTTAATGGTGAAACGGTAACAGATTCTTCAACTGGTAATGTTGTAGATGCAGTAGATTTGCTGTTATTAAAACGTCATTTATTGCAGGTGGCTTTACTTCAATTTCCATATAATGTAACAGCAGATATAAATAAGGACAATGTGATTGATGCAGTGGACTTGTTACTTCTAAAGCGTCATTTATTAGGAATACAATTAATAACATAACACAAAAGTGTTGAATAAATAAAGAAAGAAGGAATAAAAAAATGAAAAAAACTTTAACTATGGTGGGATTATTAATTTTTACATTAGGGGTACTAATATTTATTTTCCCAAAAAATGTGTATGCAGCTACTGGAGCTAATTTATCAGCTTCTAAAATGACGGTAACTACAGGAAGTACATTTACAGTATCTGTAAATGTGGTAGACAGTGCAAGTTGGGTATTACATGTTAGTGCGGATTCTGGATTAACATTACAAAGTGAATCTAGTTCTGCATCACTTGCAGATACTTCATCAGATACAAACAATACCAGCAAAACACTTGATACGCTTACATATAAGGCATCAAAAGCTGGAAAATATAGTATAAGTTTAACGGGACAATGTGTTGATCAAGATGTTAAATCTACACCAATAGATACTTCAATTTCAATTATTGTAACTGATCCAGCTCCTGCAAATACCAATACCAATACAAACACTAATACTAATAAAACAAATACAACTACAAATACAACCCCAGTTGCTCCAGTTAAGTCGTCAGATGCAACATTAAAAAGCTTAACTACATCACCAAGTGGAATTACACCAAAATTTTCAGCTTCAACTTTAAAATATGCATTAACTGTAGATTCAACTGTAACTAAGGTGACTGTGACTGCAGCTGTAAATAATTCAAAAGCAACTTATAAAACAACTGGGAATACAAACTTGCAAACAGGGACTAATATTATAAAAGTAGTTGTTACGGCTGAAAATGGAACTACAAAAACATATCAAATAACAGTTACTAAAAAGGCACCTTCAGATATAGAAAATAACATAATATCAACAACACCTCCAATTAATGTTGTAGATAATAACATTACTGCTATTCCAACTCCAAAATTAGGATTAAGCAGTTTAGCAATAACTGAAATAGACGAGCTAAGTCCAGCATTTTCAACAAATACATATTATTATATTGGAAATTTACAAAGTTGGGCAGATAGTGTAGATGTAACAGCAATCGCAAATCAAGATGGTGCAACTGTGGAGATAACGGGAAATACTAATTTAATAGAAGGCGACAATTTAATAGTAGTAACGGTAAAATCAAAAGACGGAAAAGAGACTGCTAGTTACAACATAACGTTAAATAATCCTATAAAAACAGATGATAATGTTATTGCAACTAGTAGCAATACAATAGTTGGTAGCGACAATAGCAATACGAGTAACTTTTTTTCAATGCTAAAAGATAATATAAGTATGATGATATTAGCAATAGTAGCATTTATAATAATAATAGTAATAATAATTATTATTATAAAACTTGCACAGGGTGGTCAATCTGATAACTTGGATAAAGAAGAACAAAAAGATGTAAGTTCTACTAATTCAAAAAAGGGAAAAAGACATAAAGAAAAAGGCGAAGAATAATTGAAATAACAGTATAATCATTATCTAAATACATATAATAGCTAGAGACTAGAAACTAGAGACTAGAGACTAGAAAAAGGTGATTTAGGTAATGGTTATTTTTTTTGTGCATAATATTGCAAAGCCGCCCTGTGAATGTTCTCGGGCGAACGCAGTTCGCCCCGACATTAAAAAAAATTGTAATGTTATTTATAAGTGCATTATTTATTTTGCTCTTTTCTTCAAAGGTGCAAGCGGCAACTTATACACAAACTGTAAAAAATGGAATTGAGAATTTTCCAACAAGTTATAGAAACTTATTAGATCAACTTATTCAAAATACGGATCACACAAATTGGGAATTTCAAGCATATTACACGGGGATTGATTGGAGTGATTTTGTAAAAGGGCAAAGCGTATTAGGATTAAACAGGGTGTATCAAAGTATGGATGTGGCTCATAGAGATCCATCTAATAATTTAGAAAGTGGGTTTTATGCTGCTAATTCAGCCATAACATCATATTTTATGGACCCAAGAAATTTCATTAACGAAAGAAATATATTTCAATTTTTGGATGTTTCATATAATCAGCAATTGTATAACAGAAGTATAGTAGATGATATGGTGAAAAAGTACAAGGTTTTTAATTTTGGTAATCCTATAACCTTTAAAATGAGCGATCCAAAAGATTCAAATTATAATAAAAATGTAACTATGACGTATACGGATATAATTATGAAAGCTGCTGAAGTATCTCAGATGAGTCCTATTAGTATGGTAATTAAGATTATTCAAGAAGTTGGACCAAATGGGAGTGATTCTGTTAGCGGAACGTATCCAGGATATCAGAGTTGCTATAACTTTTTTAATATTGGGGCATATGATGAGGGAGATGCTATTGTTAATGGATTAAAATATGCAAAAGCACAAGGATGGTTCTGCCCATATTATGCGATTGTGCAGGGGGCAATATTTAACTCAAAAAACTATATTATGGCAGGGCAAAACACTGCTTATTTCTATAAATTTGATTGCGTAGGTACAAAAATATTAAAACCAGGAGAAACGCAAACAATATCTTCGGCGAATTTGTATCATCAATACATGACTAATGTACAAGACCCATATGGTCAATCAGCAAATCTTTTTACAACATATACTAATAATGGATTGTTGGGTAAAAAGTTATGTTTTATAATTCCTATATTTAATAATATGCCAGATATAGTGTATAAGCCATCAACATTATCAAATAGTACAGAAACAAAGTATTATACAACAATTACATCAACACTAAATACAAGAACTCAACCGAGTAGTTCAGCAAGTCCTGTAACCGTTGAATATAAATTAGCAAATGGACAAACTGTTTCTGGCACATTATTTTTATATAAAGATGATTTGGTAATAATGTTACAAAGGAATTGTGCTATTGCAAATGGAATAAGCTGGGATAAGGTCAAGTTTTGGAATGGGAAAATTGGCTATGTTGCAAGTGACTATGTGAAGCCATTTAATTCAAGTGGAGGACCAATTTCTGGCGGAGGTACTGGAGGAGGCACAATAAATAATCCGTCTATTGGGCCATGGGGTGTAAGTGCAAATTCTGCAACGCCAATAAGTTGCATAGGATATGGAATTGCAAATATAGCAAGTAGTTTAAATATTAGAAGTGGTGCAGGAACTGGGTATGGTATTGTTACAACAGTTAAAGCAAAGGCTGAATTATTAATTTTAGAAGATTTGGGAACTTGGTATAAAATTACAACATATGAAGGTGTAACCGGGTATGTTTCAAAACAATACGTTTCAACAATTAATTTTGTTAAAATGGAAGATAATAATGTAATAAAAATAATTCCAAAAGTTACAGCTAATGTACTAGCTGGGTATTTAAATTTAAATGATTATGAAGTTAAAAATAGTGATGGTAATATAATACAAGATTATGGCTTAGCTACAGGATATAAAATTAGTCTAAATGGAATAGAATATACAATAGTAAAGCTTGGTGATGTAAATGGAGATGGTAAATCTAATACCGCTGACGCATTTTTAATTCAATTGCATTCTGTGGGTTCTAGAAAAATTAGTAATGATTTTCTAGTGGCAGGTGATGCAAATGGTGATGGAACGGTTAATACAGGCGATGCACTGTTGGTGCAACGATATGTAACGGGGTTATTGAATATTGGTCTTTAAGGATTGTGCCCTAGAATGTCCTTTTTATATATAGAAATCAATTATAATAGTCGCACTTGGGGTTGGTATATATTTTTAAAAAACTCCCTCCAGGTCAAGGGGTAATCCGTATGCCTCAAAGGGCTGTCGGGCAATTTTTTAAAAATATATACCAACCCCAAGTGCTATTCTATGTATTTAATTATATCAAAAATTTTATATTCTAGGACACCATCTTTTATATGGCGGAAATATAGAGAGGAGAAAAAATCATGCAAAAACTTAAAATTAGCATATTATTTATAATAATATTTTTTAGCATAATACTCATCAAAAACACATCATTTGCAGCTGAAATAGACGTAGTAGGTAATACTGTTACAGCAAAACCAGGCGACACCGTTAAAGTACAATTTATAACCATGGGAGTGACCTCAAACAATAAACTAGGTGCACTCGAAGCAAAATTAGGACAAACCGATAGTAGACTAACACAAATTGGCACACTAACTACAAATATCGGCGTAAGTGGAGATGTAATTTCTTATTTTGCTACGGATGAAAAATCAGCACCAAGTGACGATGTTGTTATAAATGCGGAATTCAAAATTCCAAATTCAATGCCAAAAGGCGAAATTGTAGTTCCATTAAGCGTAGATGTATTAATGGATATGGATGCAAAAGATTATGCAAAAACAGCTAATGCGATTATTAATATAGAAGGTGGAAACTCAATTGTTCCTATTACAATATCTGGCAAATCAACAGATGCAACTTTAAAAAGTTTAAGCATAACTCCAGCTATATTAACTCCAAGCTTTTCATCAAATGTATTAAGCTATAATACTACAGTTGGTACCAGCGTAAATAAAGTAGATGTAGTTGCAGTTTCTAACAATTCAAAAGCAACATGTAAAATATTGGGAAATATGAATCTTGAAGAAGGAACCAATGTCATTAGAGTAGTAGTTACGGCTGAAAGTGGCAATGAAAAAATATATAAAATAATAATTTTAAAAAAAGCAGCAGAGATAGATACAAATACAATTATTCCTAATATACAAAGGCTGTCTACTGCAGCAAATTCAAGTGTTATAACAGGGGAACAAGTTACAGAAGGAAATTTACATGGTGAGTTATTAAATACGGCAAATGAAATACATTCTTCTTCACAGCAAATAAAAAGCAGCACGCTTAAATGGATAATAATTATACTAATTTGTGTAATTATTATTATAATTATATCTATATATTTACGAATAAAACATCATTATTAGATATATATTATTTTTAAAAAATGTGTTATAATAATTTTAAAAAGAAAGAAAAGAATAGCATGTCATTTTCAAATTTAGTAAAAGAAGAATTGGAAAAAGCACAATTATTAGATAAAAATAAACGCAAGACCCCAGAGTTTTCAGAAAAAGCATATGTTAGAGATGCTTTTTTTAAACATGGGTTTGTTAATGATCCAAGGAAAAAATATCATTTAGAGGTATCTTTTAAAACAAAAGAAGAAGCAATTAAATTACAAAATTTACTAGTTGAAAAAGGCATAGTTTCTAAAAGTATACCTAGATTGAAAAATTATATTGTATATATAAAAGATGGGGAAGAAATTTCTAAATTTTTAGCATATATTGGCGTTGTAAAATCTGTATTAAACTTTGAAGAGGAACGAGTGGTAAAGGAAGCGAAAAACAATATAAATAGAATTGTAAATTGTGAAGCTGCAAACACAGATAGGATTATAGGAGCTTCTATTAGACATATTGAAGCAATAAATTATTTAATAGAAAATGACAAATTTGAAGGATTACCAGATAATCTAAAAGAAGTTGCTATATTAAGAAAAAATGATCCATCTCTAAGTATGACCCAATTGGGAGAATTGTTAGAAAAGCCAATTAGTAAAACCAGTGTAAATTATAGATTGCAAAAGGTATTGGAATTTGCAAAGAAGGCGAGAGTGTAAATTAGTTGTAACCTAAATGCGAAATAAAGTTGTCATATTCTAAAGAAGTAAGTTCAGCTGATATTTCTATAATCTCATCTATAATATGTTCCTCAACATTATATTCTTTTATAAGTAGGTTTCTTAAAAAAAGCTTTTTATCAGTTGCACGGATATATTCATCAGTTTTTTGTAAATCGTCAATACATTCAACATGTAACATTTCTAATTTTTCATTAAAATTTACATTATTCTTAATAGGAAATTTAAGAATATTCGACATTATAACACCTCTGATTACTATATTTTTACATATAATATCAGAAAATGCTATATTTTGTCAAATATTATTTAACAAAATGTACTAGTTAACAGTTTAGCCTAAAACTTCCGCCTCCTCAAGTATAGTATAGCTTTTAAAAAGGTTCCTCCAAGCCTCCGAAGACTCCATGGGCCTCAAAAGGGCTGTCGTTCACCTTTTTAAAAGCTATACTATACTTGAGGAGGCTACTTAGTATATGTTTTTAAAAAATTGTAATATCGTTTATTATTTTAAATACGTTTTTTAACTTTTTTTCAGAATACTTCAAAAGTTTATTTTCGATCTTTTTATAATATGGAGGTGTATTTTGATCAATTTTATTTAAAATAATGTAATCTGTACTTATTCCAGTTGCATTGCAAATATTTACCAACATATCTATAGTTATTCCATTTTTACCATGTTCAATATTGCAAAGTGATTGTTTAGACATATCACATAATGTTGCAAAGTTTGTTTGTGACAAATTCATATCTTTTCTTATTTGCACAATTCTGTTACCTATTTCTATATTAATATCTTTTCTCATATTTAACCACCATTAATCAAAGTATATTAAAAATTAAAACAATAAAAGGATACAAATTTTCATCACTTATTGTAACTTTTGGTAAAAAAATGTTATAATAGGTAAAAAAATTATAAATTGATGGAGGCAATATGATTATTGATGAAGATAATTTTGAGGATGTTTCAGTTCTATTGGTAGAAGATGATAAAATAGAAAGTGATATTTTTAAAGAATATTTTTTAACTAAAGATAAGGCAATGTTGATTGCTGTGACTAATTCTAGCGATGAAGCATTAAATTATGTAAAAACACATTCTCCAGATGGTGTAATTTTGGATATGGAATTGCATTACGGGGTTGGTTCGGGATATAAATTCTTAAAAGAATTACAAATGCTTAAAATAGATGATAAACCAGTAGTTGTGGTAACAACAAAATTAGATTCGGAAATAGCATATGATTTTATATATAGCTACAATGTTCCTTCTATATTTTATAAAAACAAGCAAGATTATTCTCCAGAATTTGTAGTTAATACATTAATAGAATTAGTGAATACAAAAAGAAAATTGAGAAAAAGTTACATAGAAAATATAGATACAGAAGAGGTGAAAAGAAAAAGAATTCAAAATAGAATTACGAAAGAGCTGGATATTATAGGAATTGGGGACAACTTACGAGGTAAAAGGTATTTATTTGATGCAATATATTATCTTATTGAAAATGGAATACAAAATGTTGAATATCCCGCAGTAAAAATGTTAGAAAGTAAGTATAAAAAATCGCATGCTAATGTGATTAAAGTAATGCAAACAGCAATTTATCATGCTTGGAGAAAGTCTACTATAGAAACATTAGA
Source organism: Oscillospiraceae bacterium (assembly GCA_009778695.1). Taxonomy (GTDB): domain Bacteria; phylum Bacillota; class Clostridia; order TANB77; family CAG-508; genus WRFS01. Next base: position 28,537 of record WRFS01000003.1, on the reverse strand, counting down.
AGAACAGTATACAGCAGTAGTTTATCACAATACGGGTGTTCCTACGGTAAATGAATTCATATATTATTATGCTATTAAAGTAAATGAATTTTTTAAATAGAAACAAAAGTAATCATTTTTGATATAAAGTTATTAAAATTTGTTACTAAATATTTTTTATAAAAAGTATATCCTTTTCTTAAAAAAGAAAGGGGTATAATTTTATGAACGATTTTTTAAATTGGCTTATGAAATACATGTGGGGAAATTAAAATAGGGGGAATATAATTTTTAATTTTTTGATTTAGCAAGTTTTAAAAAAAATTGAGTTTATACTGTGAGGTAAAAATTAACTCGAAATTTAATATAACTTGCTTATTTATTTGGAATAATATATAATCATTTCGGAGGAATCTCTGGAAATGATTACAGAAGACATTATTAAGTTTTTAATTCAAACAATTTCCATAAACAGTTGTGTGTGCTTATTGTTTTTAAAAATAGTTAATAATAAAGGTAATAATATTATCGTGCTTAGTGTATCAATATTAGTAATATCTTTTGTATATTCACTATTAAAATATTTAGAATTTAATTTTATTATTATACTAGTAATTGGTGCTTTGATATATGGTATTTTACTATCAAAAATAACGAAGAATATAATAAGTAATTCAATGTTTGTAATTATGATTTCGTATGCAATTACTTTTATAGCATATATCATAAGCGGTGCAATTGTATATTATTTAATTGGAAAATTACAAGGGGAAGAGAATGTACTTGTAAATCTAATTGCAATATATACTATACAGATTATTTTAGTTTTTATGTTTTCAAGAATTAAACGATTAAGTAATGGATTTTCATTTTTAAATAATAATAGTAATAAATTAGAGATTTTGAATGTAACTCTTTTTATAATAAGTGCAGAAATAATTTTATACTATATAATGTTATTAAAACCGACAGAAGAATTACAAAAGGTAGATATAATTTCTGTTTTTATAATAACAGGTATTTTTATGGGGCTATTAATATTCATGTCCTTTAGGTCATATTATAAATCACTGCAAACTCAAAAAATAATAAACAAACTTAATGCTGAAAATAAGGAAAAGCAAGAACAATATGATAAATTAGATGAAGAGCATAAAAGGCTTACAAAGAAGATGCATGAAACATCCCATAAAATTAAATCAGTTTATAATTATGTTGCAAACATGAATGTGGAATTCAGCAATGAACTAATAGAAGAGCTTGGTGAGTTAAAAGACCAATTAAGTAAAAATAATGCCATTGATAAAAACAACTTGCCAGCAACAGATGTTTTTAGTATAGACAATATGTTTAAATATATGAGAGGGGAAGTGATAACAAACAAAATAGAATTTGAATTAAGTATTGACGACGACATTAATTGTATGATAAATAATATGGTAGACAAAAAGGATTTGGAAATAATGATTGCAGATCATATAAAAGATGCCATTATAGCAATAAAATCTGGGAATAATCAAAAAAACAGGAAAATATTAGTACAATTAGGTAAATTTAACAAATACTATGAGCTTTCTGTAAGCGATACAGGGATAGAGTTCGAAATAAATACACTTGTTAATTTAGGATTAAAAAGAATAACTACTCATGAAGAAACTGGGGGTACAGGAATTGGATTTATGAGTACATTTGAAGTATTAAAAAAATGCAATGCCAGTTTGGACATAGAAGAGTTCAGCCCAAAAGAAGATATGCTGTATACAAAATCAATTAGCATAATATTTGACAATAAAAATGAATATCGTATTTCTTCATATAGAAAAGAAGAAATTAAATTAGCTGATAAAAATAATAGAATAATAGTATAAAAAGATGCAAATATGTGATAAAATAAATATAAAAAAATTTAAAGTGAGGGCGATATGAAAAATATAGGATTATATGTACATATACCGTTTTGTGAAAGTAAATGTTATTATTGCGACTTTTGTTCTTTTTCAGACAAAGACAGTTATATTGAGAAATATATTAAGGTATTGAAAAAAGAAATTTCAAGTATTAGTCAAAAAAATTGTTGTTTTAGAACAATTTATATAGGTGGAGGTACTCCGTCTATAATTAATGAAAAATATATAAAAGAAATCTTTAAGTTATTTGACACAACAAATACTAAGGAAATAACTATAGAAGTAAATCCAGGAACAGTTACCAAACATAAGTTGCAAACGTATTTCGATGTGGGAATAAATAGGCTTAGTATCGGATTGCAATCAACTAACGATAGTCTGTTAAAAGAAATAGGCAGAATTCATACGTATAATGATTTTTTAGAAACCTATCATATGGCAAGAGAAATAGGGTTTAAAAATATTAGTGTGGATTTAATGTTTGGACTACCAAACCAAACGTTAGAAAATGTAAGGGAATCTTTAAATGATATAATTAATCTGAAGCCAGAACATATATCTACATATTCTCTCACATTGGAAGAGGGAACTGTACTTTATGAAAAAGTACGTAAAAATCAAATTAAATTAGTTCCAGATATAACAGAGAGAAAAATGTATTGGCTAATAAAAAAACAACTAGAAGAGGCAGGGTACATACATTATGAAATTTCTAACTTTGCTAAAAAAAGGTTTGAATCAAAGCATAATAATTGGTATTGGGAGCAAGGAGTGTATGTTGGTGTAGGGCTGTCTGCGAGTTCGTTTGCGGGGCATATAAGATATTCTAATACTGACGATTTGCAGGAATACATATCTACTACAGATCGTCTAGGCAATATAAATATTCAGGAACTTTTAGACGAAGACGACTTAATGAGAGAGTATATTATGCTGGGGTTACGAAGAATAAAGGGTGTGAATTTAAACAAATTTAAAACTAAATTTAAAGAAGACGCAAGAATTATGTTTAAGGAAGTTATTGAAGTTCTGGAAACTGAAGGATTGGTTTGCATTGAGGATAATCACTTAAAATTAACTGAATTAGGGCTCGACTATGCCAATATTACATGGGAGGAATTTGTGTAGGAAAATATTAGAAATTGTCGAAACTGCTTGTCTTTTTAAAAGTTATAATATATAATAAAAATGTAAGCAAAGGAGAAAATGATGGAAAATAACAAATGTGAACATAAAAAAATTGATGAAAAAATAATCGAAGTAATAAATGAATATAAACACGATAAAAGCAACCTAATACAAGTTCTAAACGAAGTACAGGAATATGTAGGATATATTCCTAGAAACATTATGCAATACATTTCGGAACAAATGCAAATACCTTTTGCAGAAATCTACGGGGTTGTTACTTTTTATGCCAGATTTTCTTTAAAACCAAAAGGAAAATACAACATACGTGTATGCCAAGGTACAGCATGTTATGTAAAAGGAGCAGAAAGAATACTTTCAAAAGTAAAAACTGAATTAGGAATAGACCTAGGGCAAACTACAAAAGACGGTAAATTCTCACTAGAACCAACCAGATGCATAGGTGCCTGTGGCTTAGCCCCAGTTTTCACAATAAACGGCGAAGTATACGGCAGAGCAACAGTGGAAAAAGTAGGAGAAGTACTGGAAGAGTACAAGAAGAAATAAAAAAAGAAAAAAATACTGGATATAGAATAGCGTGAGTGGTTGGTGTATCTTTTAAAAAAATTGCCCGACAGCCCTTTGAGGCATACGGATTACCCCTTGACCTGGAGGGAATTTTTTTAAAAGATACACCAACCACTGGAGCGAACCATTGCAGATAATTTCTCATTGAAGTTACGTTCAGATATTCTTATAGAAATAAAATATGTTAAGAAAGGCAGGAAAACCATGAAAACCAGAGAAGAAATCAACAATATAAGAGAACAAAAGATAAAAGAATTAAGCATAAGAGACTGCATAGAACCAGACACAAACGAAAAACACATACTAGTATGTGGAGGCACAGGCTGCATGTCCTCAAAATCACAAGACATAATATCAAAACTAGAAGCAATAATAATAAAAGACAACATCCAAAACGTAAAAGTCGTAAAAACAGGCTGTTTTGGACTTTGTGCAAAAGGACCAGTAGTTATTATAAAACCTGACGACACCTTCTACTCTATGGTAAAAGAAACAGACGTAGAAGACATTATAAACATGCATATAAAAGAAGGAAAAGTCGTTGAAAGACTGCTAGTTAAAGAATTAGACAATAAATTGGTAGAAAAACTAGACGAACTATCTTTCTATGAAAAACAAAAAAGAATCGTATTAAAAAACTGTGGAAGAATAAACCCAGAAGATATAGATGAATACATAGCCTTTGATGGATATAAAGCATTAGAAAAAGTACTAACAGAAATGTCACCAGAAGAAGTAATAAAAACTGTTACGGATTCAGGATTAAAAGGAAGAGGCGGAGCAGGATTTTTAACAGGCAAAAAATGGGAATTTGTAAAAAATGCCCAAGCAGACCAAAAGTACGTTGTATGCAATGCTGACGAAGGAGACCCCGGAGCATTCATGGATAGAAGCGTATTAGAAGGCACACCGCACTCTGTTATAGAAGCAATGATAATCGCAGGCTATGCAACGAACGCAAACCAAGGATATATCTATGTAAGAGCAGAATATCCAATTGCGGTAAAAAGATTTCAAATTGCAATTAACCAAGCAAGAAAATATGGATTATTAGGCAAAAACATATTTGGCACACAAATGGAATTTGACGTATCAATTAGGATAGGAGCAGGAGCCTTTGTATGTGGTGAAGAAACAGCACTGTTGGAGTCGATAGAAGGAAGAAGAGGACAACCAAGAATAAAGCCACCATTTCCTGCAACTAGTGGATTATGGGGAAAACCAACATTAATAAATAATGTTGAAACTTACGCTAACGTTCCTACCATAATTTTAAACGGAGCCGAGTGGTATGCAAGCATGGGAACAGAAACTTCAAAGGGAACGAAAGTATTTGCATTGGGCGGTAATGTACACAATGTAGGACTTGTAGAAGTTCCAATGGGAACAACTTTAAGAGAAATAATATTTGATATAGGTGGAGGAATTCCAGACGGCAGAGGCTTTAAAGCAGCACAAACAGGAGGACCTTCAGGGGGATGCATTACAGAAGAAAACTTAGACACTCCGATTGATTACGATAATTTAAACAAAATCGGCTCAATGATGGGTTCTGGCGGACTAATTGTAATGGACGATTCAAAATGCATGGTTAATTTAGCAAAATTCTACCTTGAATTTACAGTAGATGAATCATGTGGAAACTGCACACCGTGTAGGATTGGAATAAGAAAAATGTTAGACATACTAGAAAAAATCACAACAGGAAAAGCAGAAATGGAAGACCTAGACAAACTTGAACAACTTGCCGAAATAATAAGAAAAGCATCTGTATGCGGGCTTGGTCAAACAGCACCGAACCCTGTATTAAGTACGATAAGATATTTTAGAGACGAATACATAGCACACATTAAAGATAAAAAATGTCCAGCAAGAGAATGCAAAGCCTTGATAGAATTCAAAATAATACCAGAAAACTGCAAAGGCTGCGGATTATGCAAAAGAAACTGCCCAAACAATGCAATTTCAGGCGAAGTAGGAAAACCACACATTATCGATCCATATAAGTGCATCAAATGCGGTATGTGCATGGAAAATTGCAAGTTTAAAGCGATAATAACGGAGTGATATGGTTTATAATCAGGGTCATTTTGTCAATTATGACAAAATTGATGAAATAATCATGGCTTATATTCAAATGGTTTGATTTTACATAAGTTTTCTGTTACAATAGTATTGTATATTCAAAACGGTGAATATTAATATTACATGAAAAGGAGGTAATTTAATATGTTATATCCATATGTGACTTTAGGTGATGGAACAGAAATTTTGCATACACAAATTTTTGAAGAAGATGGTGTAGAAAAAGTAGAAGTCCATTTTGAAAAACCTATTAATAATGGGTTTATGTCGGCAAGATTTGTATTGCCAACATATGAATTAATAATAAGAGATAATGTTTCAGACGAGGAAATCGCATTTTTTATAGAATTTCTTGAACATAATGTTCCTTTAATTTATGAATTCGCAAGAGCTGGAGGTGCTGAAAGTGCCTAGTATTTTTAGTTTTTTAGGATACAAAATATATTTTTGGTCAAACGAAAACTATGAACCAATTCATGTGCATGTATCTAAAGGGGACCCTTATTCAAATAGTACAAAAATTTGGTTAACAAAAAGAGGGCGGATGTGTTATTGCAAATAATGATAGTAATATTCCACGAAACGATTTGAATAAATTATTAAAAATAATATCTATGGAATACTTTTTAATATGTATTGAATGGAAAAAACATTTTAAAGTAGATACAATAAAGTTCTATTGCTAAAAGTAATTTTCGAATAATAAAATATGGAGGTAGTTATGGAAATCAACGGAATAACAAACTGGGGAAGAGGCGTGTTGAAAGGAAGGAAAGAAGCGAGACTTAGAAAACAAGACGCAAAAACATTGAAAGAGATTGAAAATGCTAAAAGTGAAAACGATATTTATTATAGCTTAGTGAAGGGACTAAAACTAGATGAAAGTAGAATGAAACTATTTAAGCAATTTGATGAAAAAGGCATATATGATCGATTTAAAAGTGGCAATTATGATGGTGGTAGTGGTAATGACGACAAACGCATTGAAAGAACCATTGAGAATCCTTTTTTCATACTTAGAAGGTTAAAAGAAGACAAAAATAAGTATGAAGTACTTTTATGGGTAAATGAACGCATGAAAGAAACAAAGATTAAAAATGATAAAGATAGTATAATATCAGATAATATTAATGATACGGTACTTGTTTTTGAGGGTAAAGTTGAAGAAGCGTATCATTATGATAGTGGAGAAGTCCTTTTAAAAGAATGCTTTACGACACCAGAATACAGAGAAAAAGTGTTAGATATGATGTTTGAGTCTACCAATATTTATGGAGAAGCAATGAAGGTGCTAGAGGAAATGGGATCTGAAAAAAGGATGGAATTTCTTTCACATCATAACTTAAAATCGTTCGAGGCATTTGCAATTTATCGTAAATTTGATGATGCAAATTTTATAGAAAAATACTCTACACAAATAAAAGAATATGTAGGCGTTGATGAAAAAGGTGATGAAGACACAAAAAAGTTGAGAGAGAATGTACATTTAAATATAAATGAAAAGCAAGCAAAAGAGTTATTAACTCTATTTGGGGATAAAATGTTACCACAATACATAATTGAATGTATGGGAAAGTTATCTCTTACAGAGTTACCCAAATATATAGAAATGTATAAAGATAGAGTAGCTCCAGAAGACATCAAAAGATTAATAATAGAACCTTTTACAAAGTTACCAGAGGATATAAAGTCAAATGGGTATAAATTAAACCCAGCAGATGTTAAGAAATTAACGTTGGAACATCATGCAAAATTACTAGAAAATATAGAAAGGTATAAGGATATATTAAATCCAGAAGATATTCAGAGATTATTGAGTGCATCTATAAGTGTAATGCCTAAAGGCGAATATAGAGAAAAGCAAATAGAATTACATAAGAATGAACTGGGAACAAAAGTCATGAGTGATATTTTTTTAGATACATATCGTGGTGGTGGTGTAGACTATGGAAACCGTGGGAGGTTAATATTTGAAGTTCTAGGCAGAAACTATGAAAATCCAATGGTTCAAAATTGTTCTGCGGAACAGTTTATAGTAAAGTATGCTGATATGGTAGATGAACAAGCCTTAAGTAAATTTTTTGGCAAATATAATAGAGCAAAAGAAAGAGAGGAGCAAAGTCTTAAAGCGTATCGTAAAAGCGAACCTAATTTTAAAGACAAGGATCTTGGTGGTGGCATATTAAATTCTAATCTATATCCACCAACTTACATTTATAGAAAAGTGACTCAATTACACTATATTAATTCAGAAGAGTATGAAGAAAAAATAGTACCAATGCAGATATTAAGTGCAGAGGAAGCTTGTTATAAGGAAAATCCACATTTATTATATAATATAGCTACATTATATTATGATAAAAGGTTAGAAGATGAAAATTTCAAGAGTGAAGATGCAAGCAATGTAGTTAGAAATCTACCAATATTAGATAGATTAAAATTTACTGAAAAATATAAAGACAGAATACCAGAGATAGCCATACCAAAAGAAGAAGTTATTTCAATTATAGTTTCAGCACCAATTGAAATAAGAGATGATTTAATTGTACAAATGAATTTAACACCAGAACAAAAAAATGAAGTTAAAATAGCAGTTCTTTCAAGACAATTAAGAGATGTTGAGGAAAATGGAAATATTAGCTATTTAGATAAATCAGGGAAAATAATAGAATTAAAGAGACAAATAGAGGAGTTAGGGAAAAATAAACCAACAGGACAACAGATGATTGATGACGTAGTGGCAGAAGGAAAAGAAGCAGGAATAACATCTGCTGAAATAAGTAGTGCCAATGAACAAATTAATCAAGCACAAAGAGATGCTGAACAACCACAGAAGACTACTGAAGAAAATGTTATTGGAGGATAATAAAAATGGATGTAGAAACAAGACAAGCATATTCTGAAGTTAATAGATTTTTGGAACTAATAGGAGAAGAATTATCAAGTAAAATTCCATTAAAATTAAGAAACTTTTTCAAACGAGAAATGGATAACTCATACATACCTACATTAAATGCTGATACACCTATTAAAGAACAGACGTTAAAAAGAAAAACACTTGCTATTATTGCAGGATTAAATTTGCAATATTGGGTGAAAGACGAAGAAAAGAAAAAAGAATTAACAGAAATATACACTCAAAATAACATCAATTATCAAAATGAAATAAAAGAAAAATATAATCCAGATAATTTATTTAAAAATAGAGAAAGACCAAGCATTATAGAAAAAACAGAAGAAGATGCAATGGTAGTGCATGAAGAATTATCTTTGTTTAAAAGAATAGTAAATAAAATAAAAAATATTTTTGCTATAAAATAAACAATTTTAGGAAAGAGAGTGAACGAAATAGAAGAAATTAAAAATGAAATTTTAATTTATACAGATGAAGAAAACATTAGAGTTGAAGTGTTTTATGAAAATGAGAATGTATGGCTTAATACTGAAAAGATTGCCCAATTATTTGATATTGAAAGAAGTGTTATTACTAAACATATAAATAATATATATAATGATAATGAATTAGATAGAAGTTCAACTTGTGCAAAAATTGCACAAGTTCAGAAAGAGGGAAATAGAGAGGTAAAAAGGAATATTGATTATTATAATTTAGACATGATAATTTCAGTAGGTTTCAGAACAAACTCTAAAAAAGCAATTAAATTTAGAACATGGGCAAACAAAATTATTAAAGACTACATGATACAAGGTTTTGCACTTGATGACGATAGATTTATGAAAGCAAGAAAAGGCGACCAAGAATACTTTAAAAGATTACTCGAAAGAATAAAACTAATCCGAACAAGTGAAAGAATGTTTTATCAAAAAATAACGGATATATTTGCAGAATGTTCTATTGATTATGATAAAACAAGCGAAATAGCAAGAGATTTTTATGCTACAATTCAAAACAAATTTCATTATGCTATAACAAAGAATACAGCTGCGGAAATAATATATAATCGTGTTGACAGCAAGATAGAAAATATGGGACTTACCAATTGGCAAAAATCACCTGATGGAAAAATTTTAAAAAGTGATATCGCAATTGCAAAAAATTATCTAAAAGAACAAGAACTTAAAGATTTAAACAGCATTGTTAATATATTTTTAGATATTGCTGAAAATAGGGCTGAAAGGCAAATCGCAATGAAGATGACTGACTGGATAAAAAGAGTTGACATTACATTATCAACTAACGATTATGACGTATTGTCAGATAAAGGCTCTATATCTCATGAGCAAGCAAAAGAGAAAGCAGAAACAGAATATAATAAATTTAAAATTATTCAAGATAAAAGATATATTTCAGATTTTGATAAATTAATTGACGAAACAAACATAATTGAAAATAATACATAGGAAGAAATAGTAAGGCATAATATATTTTTTAATATGTATTGAATGGAAAAAACATTTTAAAGTAGATACAATAAAGTTCTATTGCTAAAAGTAATTTTCGAATAATAAAATATGGAGGTAGTTATGAAATTAGAAGATTTAACAATAGTGAAATATGCAGAAAAATTACGTGGAAGAAGAGACGAAAGACTTATAAAGCAGAATGGAGTTGAATCAATTTGGGATATTGGAAGAATGATGTATGAGGACACTATTATAGAAATGTTTGGTATGGGAGCTGTTAATACTACCAATAAAATAAATATATCACATAGTAATCCGAATGGTGGTGGTGGTGGTAATAACGGAGCTATTGATCCTAATTATAATCTGAATAGTAATATTAGTATTAAAACTAATAATTCTCAAAATAGGAGTAGAAATCAGAGCATAAGGAGATTAGAAGATATTAAAGATACGAAGAATGCACCATCAATCTGGAGAATGCTTTATGAGGAGACTAGAAGGCAACTACTTAGTAGAGGTCCTAATAGTCGATTTAATAATCCGAATAATAGTAATATTAATAGCGGAGCTAATGATTTTGCTTATAGTAATCCGAATGGTGGCAGTAGCGGAGCTATTGATCCTAATTATAATCCGAATGGCAATATTGTTGGTAAATCTACTAATAATGAATACTCTAATATAAGGCAACAACATAGAATAACGAATAAACAAACAGGATATCAGCTGCTTGATGGTGCAATAAAAGATGGATTAGCCAAGGGAATAACATCTGATGAAATAAGCAATGCAAATAAAGAAATCAATCAAGCGGAAAAAAACTTTGAACAACCACAAAAGACTACTGAAGAAAATGTTATTGGAGGATAATAAAAATGGATGTAGAAACAAGACAAGCATATTCAGAAGTTAATAGATTTTTAGAATTAATAGGAGAAGAATTATCAAATAAAATCCCATTAAAGTTAAGAAACTTTTTCAAACGAGAAATGGATAATTCATACATACCTACACTAAATGCTGATACACCTATTAAAGAACAGACCTTAAAAAGAAAAACACTTGCTATTATTGCAGGATTAAATTTGCAATATTGGGAGAAAGACGAAGAAAAGAAAAAAGAATTAACAGAAATATACACTCAAAATAACATCAATTATCAAAATGAAATAAAAGAAAAATATAATCCAGACAATTTATTCAAAAATAGAGAAAAACCAAGCATTATAGAAAAAACAGAAGAAGATGCAATGGTAGTACATGAAGAATTATCGCTATTTAAAAGAATAATAAATAAAATAAAAGGATTTTTTAATTATTTCGACCAATCGAAATAACCTCACAAAAGTTATACATTATTTCGGCATACCGAAATAACTTTACCACAAAGATTTTTATTTAAATAAGATAAATTAAAATTAAATTATACATTACAAGAATAGCTGTAAAAAATGTTTTGATTTTATATGAATTTTCTGTTATAATAGTATTGTATTTACAAAACTTGAGAATATTAATATTATATGAGAAGGAGGTAATTTAAATGGTTAAAAATCTGCATAAAAACAAAGTTAAAAAGCTTGTTAACAAAGCAAAAGAAAAAAATCTAATAAAAACATATGATGATTTTTTAGAAACTGATGAAGCTAAAAAAACTGCTGTAGCTGAAGATGAAATCAAATATTATACTTCTTTAGAAGGAAAGGTTAAAAAAAAGAAAAAATTTAATATTAGAGATATAGTTTTTGTAACAAATTATAAATATAAGAATGGAAAGACCGGAACAAGTCATATTTTTGTTATAATAGATGATGGACAAGCTGTTAATATAGATTATTTCGGCTTTCTTTTATCTTCACAAGTACATAAAATTAATTATCCATATAACGAAGAGCTAAAAAAAGATAGTATTAATAATTTGAATAAAGATAGTATAGTAAAATGTGATGATTTAATAAAGATTGAAGAGGTTTCAATACAATTTAAAATTGGTGAAGTTACACAAGAGGATTTAGAAAGATTTATAAAAACCTTTGAAAAGTATCTTAGTTCAATAAATTAGAGATATCTGTTTTTAAAATGTTATCATATATAATAAAAATGTACAGAGGAGGAAAACAAATGATTAAACTAAATATCGACGGTATAGAAGTAACCGTAGAAGAAGGTACAACAATATTAGAAGCGGCTAGACAAGTTCAAATAAAAATCCCAACACTTTGCTATCTAAAAGAAATAAATGAAATAGGCTCATGTAGAATGTGCCTTGTAGAAATTGAAGGAAGAAGAGGTTACGTAGCCTCATGTATTGAAAAAGCACGGGGAAGGCATGATTGTAAAAACAAATACTTCAGATTTGCAAAAAACCAGAAAAACAATGTTAGAATTAATTTTATCCGACCATAATAGAAGATGCTTAATGTGTACTAGAGACGGGAAATGTGAATTACAAAAACTAGCAATAGATTTTGGCATTGACGAATTAGACTATCCGGGAGATAAAACTGGAAAGCTTGATAACTTGTCACCTTCAATAGTTAGAGATGATAGTAAATGCGTATTGTGTAAAAGATGTATTTCTGTATGTAAGAACGTTCAAAGTGTAAGTGCAATTGCAATGGCAAGCAGGGGAAGAGATTCAAGAGTGGCGACCTATTATGATGAAAGTTTAAATGATGTGAACTGTACATTTTGTGGACAATGCGTGAGAGTATGCCCAGTTGGAGCATTAAAAGAAAAGGATAACACCAAAATAGTTTTAGAAAAATTACAGGACAAGAATTTATTTGTTATAGCTCAAACTGCACCAGCAGTAAGGGTTGCATTAGGAGAAGAATTTGGCATGCCTATTGGTACTAATGTAGCAGGCAAAATGGTTGCTTCATTAAGAAAACTTGGATTTTATAAAGTTTTTGACACAAATACAGGAGCAGATGCAACTATAATAGAAGAAGCACATGAATTTATTGATAGGCTTCAATATAATAAAACATTACCAATGATAACATCTTGTAGTCCAGGCTGGGTTAGGTTTTTAGAACAAAATTATCCAGAACTAAAACCACATTTATCAACATGCAAATCTCCACATCAAATGTTTGGAGCAATATTAAAATCATATTATGCCAAGAAACAAGGACTGGACCCAAGTAAAATATTCTTAGTTTCTGTAATGCCATGTACGGCCAAAAAATATGAAATAACAAGACCAGAGATGCATCAAACAGATGAAAATGGGAATATCTTAAATGACGTAGACTTAGTAATAACAACAAGAGAATTGGCTAAACTTATAAAACAAGAAGGCATTGATTTTGTTAACCTAGAAGATGAAGTGTTTGATAATCCTATTGGAGAAGCAAGTGGAGCAGGAGCAATATTTGGTACAGCAGGCGGAGTAATGGAAGCAGCACTAAGAACAGTTGCAGAAACTTTAACATGGAAAAAATTAGATAAAATAGAGTTTAATCAAGTTCGTGGTGAAGAAGGCGTAAGAAGGGCAACAGTTAATATTGCAGACAAAGAAATTAAAGTAGTTGTTGCAAATGGACTAGGCAATGCGAGAAAGATATTAGAAGAAATAAAAAGCGGAAAAGCCGATTATCAATTTGTTGAAATAATGGCGTGTCCTGGAGGATGTATAATGGGAGGTGGACAGCCAATATGCAACGCCACTACACTTAGTACAGTAGATGTTAGAAAATTAAGAGCAGAAGCTATATACAGTGTAGATGAAAAAAGTGTAATAAGATGCTCACATGAAAATCCGTATTTGAAAGAAATGTATAATGAATATTTAGATAATCCAGGCAGTAAGAAGGCACATGAGTTGTTGCATACCAACTAGAAAACTTTAAAAATGTTAAAGGGAGTGTCATAATTTAGTATGGAAATTTTAACAAAAAAATTTAATGAAATTGAATATTATTTAATAGACACATACGAAACCGAATTTTCTTTTGGAGTAGTATATCATTTTGTATCAGATAATGATGAAAAATTCTGTTTCTATCAAAATGATAACTATATTCCAATTGAAAACGAATCTTATTTAACAGAAATAGAAAAAGAATTAAAAATTGATTCAGATGTTTTATTTAGAGAAAATTCATTACAACATCTAGGCAATATAAAAACGGTTTATATTTCGGCTAGTGAACAAAGATTAACTACAGAAGAAGAATACCAATTATGCGATACTGCTTCTAAAATAATTAATGAATTATTTCCAAATATTTCTTATAAATATTTAATGAATGTGCTAAATGATGGCAGTGGAATTTATTATGACGAAATAAACGACGATGGAGCTTACGACAATACTGGAAGTAAAAAAATATATATTAATTCAAAGTATGATGAGTCATCAAATAATTCTTTATCCTCTTCTGAAAAAATGGAAAAAGCAAGAATATCTTTACACGAGGGAATTCATAAAGTAGCTGATAGAAGTGGTTTTGCTAAAAACATTTATAAAGAATTTGCTGGACTAATAGAAGGGGGTACGGAAAAAATATGTGAAGATAAATATGGGGATAAAAATTCGCATACTTATTTTGAAAAAAATATCAATATTCAGTTCAATTTTTCACGTGAGGCATCGTATAAATTTCCACAAGTTATATATAGACAGATGGCACAGTTAGTACCGTCTGGGATGGCTGATGAAAGCATAATAAATGGAGATGAAGGTTTCTTTATCAAATTTAAAGAATTATATGGAGATGATTTGTTTGAGTATGCAAATCATAGAGCAAATAGACTTTTAAAAAAAGATTTGCCCGAAAAACAAAAATTAAGATATATTAAAGAAGCTCAAGCTATGATATTAACAAAAGCTTTTGATAAAAAATTATCAACTGTACAAACTGAAGAAGATATGATTAATTATATGACTGAATTAAGGAATTTTGAATATGTTACAGCTCGAATTAGTGAGGATGATACCTATAAAAATTACTATAACAGCAAATATAACTTTATTATGCAATTAGCACAACAAAAAGGGATGGAGATATCGAAATTAGAACAATTTCAATATTTTGAAGTACAGTTTTATCCATTAAGAGATTGCGAAATGCCAGATTCTTTTAAAATAGCGAAAATGCATATTCAAAACTTATCGGGTATAAAAGAAATTGATTTAAGCAAATGTACACGTATGCAAATAAAAGATTCACCGTATTTTTATAACTTAGATGTTATCTTTCAAGAAGGAAAGCCTATTAGTATAATAAAAAATGATTTTGCATCTTATATAAGTTGTATAGAAGATGATGAATATATTGATATTATTAAACAACAATTTGGAATCAATGACAATGAAATTAAAATATATAACATTGATTCAAATACTTATATATTTGCTAACACTGATGGAACATCAGAAATATATTCCAAAAATCATAAAACAAATGAAATTTGTACTCCTACAAAAAACCAGATAGATTTAGGAATTAATTCTAAAGATATTGAAGAAGCAAGAAAGATTTATTACGCAGAGAATCAAACAGATGCAGGTATAAGTTGCAATGAAATTGAAGGTACGGCAGGATATGTTCCGTTGTTTAGCAAATTTAAAAACTTTTTTAGTAATCTTTTGAACAAACACAAAACGTCATTATTACCAGAAGCTAGTACGCAATTACCTGCCAATTCAAGGATAGATAATACTGTAAAATCTAGAGATTCATTTATAGCTCAGCTTAAACCTGACAATCCAATTTATGATTATAGTACAGTGATGCCAATTAAAATGAATGACCATATCACTGAAAGAACAATAAGTGATAGTAAAAAAATTGAAAAATAAAAAAGGAGTCGTTTATGCGAAGTAATAAAAGAGCAATATACGTAGGAAATGTTCAAATTGGAGGCAACGATAACGTTGTAATCCAATCAATGACAAATACAAAAACAAAAAATATTGAAGCCACAGTAAAACAAATTAATGAACTTGCAAATGTTGGTTGTGAAATAATTAGAGTTGCATGTTTGGATATAGAAGATGCAAAAGCAATTAAAGAAATAAAGGAAAAAATAAGCATACCAATAGTGGCAGATATTCATTTTGATTATAAAATTGCATTGCAAGCAATAGAAAGTAATGTTGATAAAATAAGAATTAATCCTGGCAATATTGGAGATAAAGAAAAAGTAAAAGCAGTAGTTGATGCATGTAAGGAAAGGCATGTACCTATTAGAATAGGCGTAAATGCCGGTTCACTGGAAAAAGACTTGCTTGAAAAATATAAAAAACCAACAGCAGATGCAATGATAGAAAGTGCTGAGAGACATATAAAGATATTAGAAGATTTAGATTTTAAAGATATCTGTTTATCTTTGAAGGCTTCAGACTTATGGATGACGGTTGAAGCATATGAGAAAGCAGATAAAAAGTTTAATTACCCGTTACATATAGGAATAACTGAAGCCGGAACAGCTTATGGCGGGCTAGTAAAATCAAGCATAGGGCTTGGAATTATACTTAAAGAAGGAATTGGAAATACAATAAGAGTTTCTCTATCAGATAATCCTATAGAAGAAATTAAAGCAGCAAAAGAAATATTAAAAAATTGTGGACTATATAACGACGTACCAGTTTTAATATCATGCCCTACTTGTGGAAGAACTGGAACGGATTTGATACCTGTAGCAAAAGAAATTGAAGAGTTTTTAAGCGGATTACACGGCAAACTAAAAGTTGCAGTAATGGGCTGTGCAGTAAACGGACCAGGTGAAGCAAGAGGAGCGGATATAGGCATTGCAGGTGGAACAGGCGAATATTTATTATTCGAAAAAGGAAAAATTATAAAAAAAATACCAGAAAAGGATGCGGTAAACGTGTTGAAGGAAGAAATATTAAGAATGTTAAAAGATAGTGTTACTAATTAATACTTTCTGTGTTATAATAATAAAAAAAAGAAAGCAGGTGTTATATATGTTATATCCATATGTGACTTTAGGTGATGGTACAGCAATATTGCATACAGGAATAAAAGAAAAAGATGGAGTAGAGACAGTAGAAGTTCAGTTTGAAAAACCAATTGAAACGGGATTTAAAAGTGCAAGATGCATCCTTCCAACTTATGAATGGATTAAAGTAGAAAATTGTTCAGAAGAAGATATTGAATTCTATACAAAAATAGTAGAAAACAATGCACATTTGTTTTATAAATATGCAAGTCCACGTGCATATATCTAAGGGAAATCCAAATACAAATAGTACAAAAATATGGCTTACAAAAGCTGGGCGGTTGTGTAATTGCAAATAACAATAGTCATATACCGCAAAAAGAATTAAATGAATTATTAGAAGTAATATCAGGGTATTATTTGTTAATATGTAAAGAATGGAAAGAGTATTTTGATATGGATGTAATAAAATTTTATTGTTAAAAAGTTTAATACGGGGGATAAATATAGTGGAAATAATTGTTGGTAAAACGTCTGGATTTTGTTTTGGAGTATCCAATGCTATTGAAAAAACAAAACAAGAACTTAAAAAATTGAAAAACGTATATTGCTTGGGAGAATTAGTACATAATTCTCAAGTAATTGATGGACTAAAGGAAGAAGGAGCATATTTTATAAATACAATTGAAGAAGCAAAAGGAAATGTTATCATACGAGCACATGGCATCCCAGAAGATATATACGAAAAGGCAAAAACATTAGGATTAACAGTAAATGATTTTACATGTCCTAAAGTTCGTAAAATACATGAAATTGTAAAAGATTATTCCAGTAAAGGATATTATATATTGTTAATAGGCAAAAGTGAACATCCAGAAATTATTGGCATAGTTAGTTGTTGTGAAAAAAATTATAGCGTTATTCGAAATGTTGAAGATGTGCCTGAAGCATTAAGCAAATTAAAAGATTCAAAAATAAAATCGGCAGTACTTATTTCTCAAACTACTTTTAATATGAAAAAATTTTTACAGTTGGAACAATTAATAAAAAGCAACATAAATCCTGATATTACATTTGAAACAATAAATACCATATGCAATACAAGTGAAATGCGTCAAAAAGAAACTGAAGATATTGCTAAAAAAGTGGACTACATGATAATTATAGGAGACAAAACTAGCAATAATACGAAAGAACTATTTGAAATAGCCAGTAAACACTGTGATAATAGTGTGTTTATTAGCACAAAATCTGACATAGATGCAAATAACTTTAAGAAATACGCCAAAATTGGCATTATGGCAGGTGCATCAACTCCAAAGCAGAGCATAAACGAAGTAGTTGAATTGTTGGAAAGCAATGATTATTTAATAAAAGTTACTGGTTAATGGTTTCGCATAAAATGTCCGCCGAAGACTCCAAGGGCCTCAATGGGCTGTCGCACGCTTTTTAAAAAGATATACTAACCAACACCAGCTAGCTTGCTGAAAAGTATAAATATATATTTAATAAAAGTCATGTAGTATGTTTTTCATACAAATAACAAATACTACAAAAAGAGGGAAATATGGAAGAAATAATTAATAAAGTAATTGAAATTGACACATTTGCAAAGAACTATATAAAATCTGCAGAAAAAAGAAAAATAAATCTCGAAGATTATATAACACAACAAAAAGCTTTTTTAAAAAATCAATCTGAAACCATATTAGAAAATGATTTAAAAAAAGAACAAAATAAAATACAATCACAAGTTGAAACAAAAACAAAAGAAATAAAAGCCCAAGAACAACAGGAACTAGACAAACTAGATAATTTTTTAAACCAAAACAAAGAAAACCTAGTACAACAAATATATAATGAAATTATAACAGAGTAGCTTCAAAAGGGTGCCCCAGAATGTAAAATTTTTGACACCTAAAATGTAAAATTTTTAATATCATAAGTATATAGAATAGCGTGAGTGGTTGGTGTATCTTTTGAAAAAAACTGCCCGACAGCTCATTGAGGCATACGGATTACCCCTTGACATGGAGGGAGTTTTTTTCAAAAGATACACCAACCACGGAAGCGGGCTATTGCAGTTGATTTTTGATGGGAGGCATGTTTTTATGACCATAAAATACACAAACGTAAACACAAAAGTACGAGCAATGTATGAAAAAACATTTCAAACCAGTGACTATGAAGAACTTTTAAGACAAACCTCTGTAAAATCTTGCCTAATGCTCTTAAAATCTAAAGAAGAATATGAAGAACCACTACAAGATATAAAAGACGAAGTTCATAGAGGAGCATTAGAAAAAATTTTACAAAATCTTTTAGAAAAAGATATAGAAAGAATACTTGCATTATTAAACAAGGAAGACAAAAAAATAATCAAACAAATTTTATCAAAAGAACTAACTGATGAAGACAACAAAATAGATATTGTAGGCTTAAGGGCAGATATATTAAACATACTCTCCATATATAGAGCAAAAAAATATTACCATCTTAATAAAGATGAAACAAAACAAAAACTAATTCCAATTAAATTTAGACTTAGCAAAGAAATAATAAACAAAATGTGCGAGCAAACTGACATCTCTGATTTATTGCACATAATAGATAGTACAAATTACGGTAGAATATTTATTGTAGAAAACGAAGATTTAATAGAAAAACGTGCAAATGAGCATTTATATAAATATTATAAAGAACAGCTAAGGCAAGGCAAACAGACTTTGTCTACAATACTTGCTTATATATATTTGCGAAAAATAGAAATTAGGAATATAATTAACATTATTGAGGGAGCTAGATATAAAGTAGAGTTGAATAAGACAAAAGAAAAATTAGTTATGTAATAAGACGACCGTTCCTTGGGGTTAGGGTATACTTTTTTAAAAAGTTCCTCCAAGCCTCCGGGGACTCCATGGGCCTCAAAGGGCTGTCGGGTACTTTTTAAAAAAGTATACCCTAACCCCAAGAAACTACGTTATTATAATTACATTATATAAACATAGGAAGGAACAAATATGGCAATAGAAAAGATGTCAATGCTTAGCATTGTGGGAAAGGAAAGCGAATTAGATAGGTTTACTGTAGAATATTTAATAAATAGCGGATTGCAACCAGAAAATGCAATGCAAATACTCGAAAACGGTTGGAAATTGTCACCATACAACTATGAAGGAAGAGCAAAAGAGGAAAAGAAAAAGTGTGAAGAATTACTCAAACGTTTGAATTTAAAATATTCAAAAGAAACTTCCAAAAACAAACTACATTTAGATGCTCCGATGAATGATGTAAGTATTGATTTAGAAAATATAAAAAATGAAATTGATGAATTAGATTCAAAAATAGGTAAGTTGAAGAATGAAGTAGAAGAACTTGAAAAGATAAAAGAACCAATTACACATCTTACCAATTTGAATTTTCAACTCGAAAAAGTTTATGATTTACGATATATGAGATTTAGATTTGGGAAAATAAGAAGAATTCATTATCATGAATTGCAAAAAAAACTAAATCAACTAGAAGCTATAGTGCTAGATATACAAGAAGATGACGATTTTTTCTGGATTATTTATTTAACTACAGAAAGAAATTCAGGAGCAGTAGATGGCGTGTTTAATATGTTAGACTTTAAGAGAATTTGGATAACTGAGGTAGCAACTGGTACACCTAAAGAATATATTTCAAAATTGGAAGAAAATATTGGCGGTAAGAAAAAAGAGATTGATGAGCTTCAACAAGAATTTAATGAATTAAAGGAAAACCGTAAAGAAAAAATTTTGAAATTATACGAAAACATTAAACTATATGAAAAAGTATACGATACGAAAAGATATATGGCACGTGATAGCAAAGGTTCATTTTATATAGTTGGATGGATTCCTGTAGACGAATTAAAAGAAATTTTGTATAAAATAAAGAAAGAAAAATATATACGTTATGTAGTAAAAACAGACCATGAGGCAATGTCTACTCCTCCAACCAAATTAAAAAACAATTTTTTAGTAAAACCATTTGAAAACTTAGTAGAAATGTATGGACTTCCCAAATATACAGAAGTAGATCCAACAAGTTTTGTAGCAATTACCGCATTCTTCATGTTTGGACTTATGTTTGGAGATGTGGGACAAGGCATTGTTATAGCCATAATTGGATATATTTTAGCAATAAAAAAGATTTCGCTTGGAGATATTTTAATTTATGGCGGGATTGCAGCTACAATATTTGGGGTTGCTTATGGAAGTGTTTTTGGAAGAGAAGATATTTTACGCCCACTTATAGTTTCACCAATGAATAACATTAACAGCATGTTAATTTTTGGTATTGTAACTGGCGGAATTTTAATTTTTGTTGCCATGGTAATTAACATTATCAATGGACTTAAAGAAAAAGATATTGGAAGAGTTTTGTTCGATAAAAATGGTATTGCAGGGATAATATTTTATGTAGTAATTTTAGTATTTGTAGGATTCATGATATTTAAAGGAAAACAACTTGTTCCTATTACAGTATTAATTATTATTTTGTTAGTTCCATTAGGAGTTATATTTTTTAAAGATGCAATTATTACCAAAATCAATACGAAACGAAAATATGGCGAGAAATTTAAAAGCACAGAAGAAAAAGAAGGTACGGCAGAAAAATCTTTCGATTTGTTAGAAACATTATTATCTTTTGCAAGCAATACAATATCATTTGTAAGGCTTTCTGCATTTGCAATAAATCACGTTGGACTTTGTATGGCAGTGTATATATTAGCTGGGATGGTATCTTCCGCAAACACTTGGATGGTTGCAGTAATTGGGAATGTGATTATTATTGCATTAGAAGGCTTAATTGTAGGTATACAGGTTCTAAGGCTTGAGTATTACGAATTATTCAGCAGATTTTATAGTGGTGATGGTCACGAATACAAGCCCCTTTGAAAATCGTTGTCGATGGGTGTCATTATTGGAATTAATTTTAGATAAGGAGAAACTTATTTTATGAATATAATGCAAAACAAAGGGATAACTTTGATAGCTCTAATTATTACTATTATAGTAATGTTAATAATAGCAACAGTGACAATAAGCTTAATAAATAGTGGAGGGTTGTTTAGCAAAGTTAATGAGGCAAAAATTAGATATGAATTAAGCGTAATAAGAGAAGAAATAGATACGTATGCATTAGGACAACAAATGGATGGAAAAACTGGACTAGATATGTATCCATTGCTTTCAGAATCTGGGACTTATATAACAATGAATGATATAGCGGATAAAAGTACTTTGCCAGATAAGCTTAACAAACAACTAGTGCTTATGGCCAATACGGCTAAATCAGGTGAAATACCAACAGTTGATACGATAGATTATACCCAATTCTATAAAATAGATACAACCCAAGTACAAGCGGCAGCAAATTATGGTGATTTATATTTATATCAAGATAGTACAGGGTATAAAGTAATAAGTATAAGTGGATTAACATTAAGTTCAACATTAGCATATATAATAATTCCATGGAACGATATGGCAAATCCACAATATATGACAACAAGCTTTAACACCTATAAGCTATATGGAGATGGAACAGTAAAAGTAGTAGGGCAATTAAATAATTTATCTGGTGCAACAGAACAAGAACAAAATTCATTTACTGGAGTGCAGGAATTCAATATACCAGATGAAATACCACAATATACATCGGAAGATCATCCAATAAATTCAGAAGATGACAAAGTAAATTGGTTATATATTAATTGTGGGACAGTACTTGTGGTGGATAAAAATAACGACTTATGGGCATGGGGAGCCAACGATACAAATAAGCTTGGTCTTGGATACTCATATGTAGTAGGCGAACCGACATTTATAGCACACGACGTAGTAAAAGCATGGTGTGGGGTAAATGATAGCTGGTATTTAACAAAAGATAATAAATTATATGCGGCAGGGGATAATACTTATGGTACATTAGGGCAAGATAATACGGATTCATATAGCACTACTGTTGGATTTATGCCAGTAAAAGGTTTAGAAAATATAGGGAATGATGTTGTTAAAGATGTGTTGAGTGTTACTAACCTAGGTTCTATAATACTTTTTGAAGATGGTAAAGTGTATGGCACGGGATATGGACGGAGGGCTTTCAGCTCATACATATCTCAACATAACAAAAGCTACAGAATTGCTTGATTTTGAAGGATATGACAAAATTTTGTATGATGGAACTCGAGGATATAAACTAAAAGATGGTAAAGCATATGCTACAGGGGATTCAAACGGTTCAAATGCTTTAGGAATTGGAGGAACTAATGGGACAAATAGTATTATGCCAGTATTAGGTGTAGATAATGTAGTGGATATTGCATTTGGGCAGGATGGCAAACTTTTAATAAAAACCGAAGAAGGAGGACTATATGCTACAGGGATATCTCATACAGAAGGAGGCAAGGTAATGAATGAGGATGGCGCATATAAAATAACAAATGATTTGTATCCAGATATTACTTTATTTAATGCAGAGAGTAGTGATTTCTTTTGTAAAATAAATGGTCAATTATATTGGGGATACTATGGTTATGACAGTTTCGAGATGTGGCCGTATAACGGAGTATATACAGATGCAAAACCACTTAACCCAAGTAATGCAAGTAATCCCAATAACACAGATATGCTTACAGTATATTTTTCAAATACAAGGCAGGTCACAGAGAGAGTTTTTAGAGCTAATAACAACAAAATATATATAGAGGAAGATTCTGATATAGCTCTTCCTGGGAAAAGAACAATTAATAGTTTGAAAACTGTGTTTAATGGAGCAACCTTTATACAGGGTGTTGGAAGTTTAATAAATATAGCTACATTGGATGGAGAAATATGCGAAAACCTAATTGATAATCCGATTACTACTGTGTCTGATGTAATACAAGTGTTATCATCGGCAGGAACTAATACAGGCAGATACGCACTTACAAAAGATGGTGAATTATGGGCAAAAGGTAATAGTATTGCAGCATGGGGACAAGATAATATAAAGGCATCAGATTATACTTTGATATCAACAGCAGCAGGTGATGTAACTCTTGAAAAAGTGAAAAAAATTTTTGTACAAAATACACTTGGATCAGGATGCGATTGTATATTTATAACAGAAAACAATAGAATTTATTGGATTGGTAGACAAAATACTTTATGTTTTGTAGGGGCAAAAGGAGATTATGACAGCACATCAGCAACCGGATGGACTGCATACCCTAAGGATTTAACAGACAAAGGGAATGTTTTAAGTGGTATTGTGGATAAAATAGAAGATATACAAATGATTAATGAACAGATTGGAGATACAAATCAAGTTAGTACGTTTATTGTAACAGATGATGGACAATTATATTCAATGTCAAACAATGCCAACATGTCAGGTTACGGGACTGCAACACTATTTAACGGAGCAATGGCAACGGAGGATTTTAAATTAGTAAATGATGGAACAGAAGCTTCAGGAGGCTTGGGAAATAAAAAAGTAGTTGATGTGAAAACAGGAGGAGGAACAGTATTTGCAGTAACAGATACTGGCGAAGTATATACATGGGGATATAATTATTATGGTCTTATGGGACCAGGTTTTGATGTAGGTGGGTGGTACCCCAAACCAACAAAAGTAAACGGACTATCAAATATAAAATCAGTAGAAGTATCAATAGGTGGTGGATTTGCAATATTTATTAATCAATTTAATCAAGTGTGGGGTATAGGCAATAATACATACGGACAACTTGGAGATGGAACGACAACATCAACCAATACTTTTGTAAGGTGTACAGAATTAGAAAAATAAAAAAGAAAAGAAAAAATTATTAAAATATGTATATTAAAATTAAATAAAAAATTAAAAGGAGGAGGATTTAGTATGAAGAAGAAACTTATTGGAATTATTTTATTAATGATGATAGTACTAATAGCAATTGGAGCTGTAGCAACACATGTGCTTGCAACTAATATTTATCCAACACAAGTCTCATCTGATTTGCAAGGCGGTACAACAGAAACAGGCACAAGTACGGGTTCAGTTACTACAAATGGAAATGGGCTAATAGCAGCAGCATTATCTACTGGACTTGCAGCACTTGGAGCAGGTATTGCAGTTGCAGTTGTTGGCTCTGCCGCACTTGGAGCAATAAGTGAAAATCCAAAATTACTTGGTAGAACAATAATATTCGTAGGCCTTGCTGAAGGAATTGCAATCTACGGCTTAATCATTTCTATTATGATATTAAGTAAGATTTAGATTGGAGATTAATGCATGAAAATGTTTGTAATTAGCGATAATATGGATACCTTTATTGGACTTAAGCTAGTTGGCGTAAACGGAGTTATTTTGCATAAAAAGGAAGACATCGAAAAAACTTTAAAAAGCACAGCATCGGATAAGTCTATTGGTGTTATTATTGTAACAAAAGGAATAGTAGAACTTGCAAAAGAAATTGTAGACGAAATAAAAATAAAAAATGGACTGCCATTAATTGTAGAAATTTCAGATAGACATGGAGACTATAGTTCTGCTGAAGATATTGAAAAATATATTAATAGGAGTATCGGATTATAATGGATAAAATACAAGAAAGACTTTTAAGTTTAGAAAATACCGTAAAACAAGAAGTTCAAAAAGAAACTGATGAATTAAATAAAGAAATTGATTATGAAATAGAAAACAGTTTAAATTCTATAAAAAAAGAGTTTGAAAAAATAAGAAACGATAAATTTCATACTAATTCAAAAATTCTTGAACAAGATGGTAATAAACAAGTTTTTGAATTAGAAACTTCGTATAAAACTAAAATTTTAAACAAAAAAAATGAAATTGTACAAACAATTATAAACGATGTTTCAAACAAAATTAATGCATTTATTGCATCTCCAGAATACGAAGAATATTTGAAAAGAAATATCGATTCTGCAATGAATAACTTTAAAATAAATTATAAAAATGTCACTCCTGCGAATGCCAGTAAAATGGGATTCACTGTGTACATCACGCAAAACGACAAAGAACGTTTTTATAAGGATATAAATACAGAATCTTTAGAATTTCAAATTCAAATAAATAACGATATTATAGGTGGGAGTATAGTAGAAACTGCAGAAATGCAAATAGATAATTCAATAAAAAGCAAATTGGAAGAGGAAAAGAGAAAATTGGAAGGATTAAAATAAAATGTAGGGGCGAACATAGTTCGTCCGAGATTAGAGGAATTAGATAAAATTATTGAAAAACGAGATAATTATAGTGCAGGGCGAACAATGTTCGCCCCTACACGCATAAGGCGGTGATATCATGGAAAAAATAAAACACATTAGCAAAATAAACGGACTAGTAATACAAGCCAAAGGCACTGGTGATTTCTCTATGCACGACATGGTATATGTAGGCAAAGAAAAATTAATCGGCGAAGTAATTAGTTGCGAGTTAGATATTGCAACAATACAAGTGTATGAGTCAACTACGGGGCTGACTATAGGCGAAATCGTAGAAACAAGTCAGGAACCGCTTTGCGTGGAATTAGGTCCTGGCTTAATTGGTAATGTATTAGATGGAATAGGAAGACCACTAAATGTATTAAAAGCTGTTTCAGGAAACTTTATTACACGTGGAATAGAAGTACCTCTCCTAGATGAAGAAAAAACATATCACTTCAAACCAATTGCAACAGTAGGAGATAAAACATATAAAAACATGTTAATAGGAGAAGTTTCAGAATCTGAAAGCATTGTAAACAAAATAATGAATTATTTCGATGAAGAAGGAATATTGGAATATGTTGCACCTGAGGGAGAATACCGCATAACAGATACAATCGCAAGATATAAGAATTACAACATCACCATGTCTCACAAATGGTCTGTAAGAAAGCCAAGAACATATAAAAATAGACTAAAACTTGATATGCCACTTATTACAGGGCAAAGAGTTATAGATACATTATTCCCAATTGCAAAGGGTGGAACCGCAGCAATACCAGGTAGTTTTGGAACAGGAAAGACCATGACACAACATCAATTTGCAAAATGGTGTGATGCAGATATTATAGTTTATATTGGTTGTGGAGAACGTGGAAATGAGATGACAGAGGTTTTAGAAGATTTTCCTAAACTAATGGATCCGCGAACAAACAGACCTCTTATGGAAAGAACTGTGCTTATTGCAAATACATCAAACATGCCAGTGGCAGCACGTGAGGCTTCAATTTATACAGGAGTTACCATAGCTGAATATTACAGAGATATGGGATACAATGTTGCAATTATGGCAGATTCCACTTCTAGATGGGCGGAAGCTTTAAGAGAAATATCTGCGAGACTAGAAGAAATGCCTGCAGAAGAAGGGTTTCCTGCTTATTTGCCATCAAGGTTATCTGAATTTTATAGCAGGGCTGGCAAAGTAACAAGTTTAAATAATGAAGTTGGCTCTATTTCAATTATAGGGGCAGTTTCGCCACAAGGCTCTGACTTTTCGGAACCAGTTACTTCAAACACAAAGCGATTTATTAAGTGTTTTTGGGGATTAGATAGGGAACTAGCATATGCAAGGCACTACCCAGCAATTAGTTGGGTGTCAAGCTATAGTGAATATTTTAGTGAATTAGACGATTGGTATGTAAAAAATGTTTGCGAAGATTTTGTAGAAAAGAGAAAAGAAATTACAAAACTCTTGAGCGAAGAAAGTTCTTTAATGGAAATTGCAAAACTTGTTGGACAAGATGTTTTACCAGACAGTCAAAAATTAATACTAGAAACATGTAGAGCTATACGATTAGGCTTTCTACAGCAAAACGCATTTCATAAAGAAGATAGTTTTACACCTCTTATGAAACAATATAAAATTATGGAGTCTATTATGCTTTTGTACAATGAAGCAAAGGCATTAATTCAAATGGGAATTCCTTTGTCGGAAGTGAAAAAACTAGACGTTTTTGAGGATTTAATTAATATTAAGTACACTATAAAAAATAGTGAGTTGCATAAGTTTGAGGATTTGAATAAGAATGTAGAGGCTAAGTTGCAGGAGCTAAAGGAAAGGTATGTGGATTGAGATTGAAAAATGGGAAAATAGTAGTATCATGCATTTAAGGAATTAAATCGTGATTTAATTAATTACGATTTAACATAAATTTTACGCTATTCCCAATATTGTAGTGATTTTACTAACATAGTATCCTACAAATTCAACAGGTGTAGGTACCCCAGTTTTATAATTTATTTGAGCAGTATATTTTTTTCGCAACTCATCTATAGAGTTGTTGTTCCAAGTCTTGCTTATAGCTGTTTGCATAGCATTTAGAACACCAGTTGTAGAAATATCATAACAATCAGCTACATATTTAATATATGAAGTATCTAAAGTAGTATTTTTTTGTATGGAATAAAGTATGGCTCTATATAGGTAATCTCTGCCTTTTAATCTATGACTTATTCCAATATCATTTAATTCAGCGTTTATCATTTTGGGCAGTTCGTTATTTTGCAGTGTAACTACTTTTTCAGTGAGAAGAGCTTTATTTTTAAAGCCAACATATAAAATGTCAT
>WRFS01000002.1 GCA_009778695.1 Oscillospiraceae bacterium | reverse complement strand
TATATTATTATTTAGTTCATTGTAATTCATATTTAATATGTTATCAAATTTATCATTTGCCATAAGTTATTCCTTTCGCATACACGATTAAATTATACTATTAAAAACGATGCCTGTCAATTATTTAAGGCGATTGGACAAAATTGATGTTTTCTTGTCGTTTATTTCTAATTCTATTTTTATCGCAAATATTTATTTCAATTTCTTTACAAATATGTTACATTTTACAAAAAATCTTGACTTTATTCAGTTTCAGGTATATAATGTCGAAAAATGTAAGGGGGAGCTATTTTTTAATTTGGATAGGAAATAGGGTTATATGGAGAAAAAATTATACGAGTTAACTAGTCCTCAAAAAGCAATTTATTTAACAGAACAATTTTATAATGGTACAAGTATTGGTAACGTTGGTGGCACATCATTATTTAAGGATAAAGTAAATTTTACCCTATTTGAAAAGGCATTAAATATTTTTGTACAAAAGAATGATGCTATGAGAATAAAGATATTTATGGATAAGGGGATTCCTAAGCAATATATAGAAGAATACTCTTTTTTTGATGTGGATTTAGTTGAAATAAAAAATAATGAAGAATTAAAAGAATTAGAGGAGAAAATTTTTTTAACTCCTTTTAATCTTTTTAATTCTTTTTTATTTAAATTTGTTATGATAAGATTTCCAGATGGTACTGGGGGGTGGAATGCTAATTTCCATCATACGATTTGCGATGCTTGGTCAATAAAATTGATTGAAGATCAAGTGATTGATATATACATAAAACTTATTAATAGTCAAGAAGTTAGTATGATTCCAGAATACTCATATGTTGAATATATAAATAGAGAAAAAGAATATCTAAATAGTAACTTATTTATAAAAGATAAGGAATATTGGAGTAAAAAATTTGATATATTACCTGAACTAACTTCTTTAAGAACTGTTAATTCAAAATCTTCATTAACAGCTAAAAGAGAACCTTTTAAGTTAGGTTTAGAATTGACAAATAGAATTAAAGAATTTTGTTCTACAAATAAAATATTTCCCTTTACTTTATTTGTTGCTATATATTCTTTTTATTTATCTAGAGTTACCAGTTTAGATGATGTGATTGTTGGAGTACCTATTTTAAATAGAACAAATTTTAAAGAAAAAAATACCTTTGGCATGTTTGTAAGTACAATGCCTTTTAAAGTGAGCGTAAATCAGTCAATCTCATTTTTGGACTATTTAACAAATTTATCTAAAGAACAATTAACTTTATTGAGACATCAAAAATATCATTATGATTATATTATAGAAGATATGAGAAAAGAACATAATATTTCTAATGGTTTATATGATATTATTATTTCTTACCAAAATGCTAGAAATAACAGTAGAACTGCTGATTTGGAGTACTCTAGTGACTGGATATTTAATGGAAATATTTCTGAAAGCTTAGATATTCATATTTATGATATGGATGATACAGGAGAATTTACTATTTATTATGATTATCTAGTAGAAATTTTCACGAGAAAAGACATGATTGACTTGCATGAAAGAATTTTACATATTTTATCACAAATACTAAAAAATTCAGAAATGAAACTGCAAGATGTAGATATTGTAACACCACAAGAAAAGCATAAAATATTATATGAATTTAATGATACAAAAAGAGAATATTCGAAAGAGCCTATTCATGTACTTGTTGAAAAACAAGCCAAAGAAACACCAGAGAGGGTGGCGGTAGTATTTGAAGATACTTCTTTAACATATAGAGAGTTAAATGAGAAGAGTAACTCCTTGGCATATTTGTTGCGTGAAAGAGGAATAAAGCAAAATGATATTGTAGGGCTTATGGTAAATAGGTCATTAGAGATGATAGTTGGCATTTTGGCAATTTTAAAGGCGGGTGGTGCTTATACTCCAATAGATCCAGAATATCCTGAAGAGAGAATTCAGTATATGCTTGAGAATAGTAATGCGGCGGTATTATTATCTCAAAAAAAATTACAAGGTAAATTAGATTTTAAGAATATAATAAATATTGATTTATCTGAAGATTTTTATAATAAACATACAGAAGATATTAAGAATATAATAAAACCAGAAGACAGGATATTTTTAATATATACATCTGGCTCTACTGGCGAACCAAAAGGAGTTATGTTAACCCACAAAGCTATATCTAACCTTACAAATTATTGTAACCACTATATAGAATATTTAAGTGATGATAAATACAGAGCTATTGTTTCTGTTACAACAGTAAGTTTCGATATTTTTATATTTGAAACCCTAATTTCCTTGCAGAAAGGATTAAAATTAGTAATTGCAAATGAGGATGAACAAGTTATTCCACAACTATTAAATAATTTAATTAAGAAAAATCAAGTTGAAATTATTCAAACAACACCGTCTAGGATGCAGTTGCTTATAAATGGCACAGGAAATATGCCCGATATTGCTAATTTAAAATATATTACTTTAGCGGGGGAGCAATATCCAATTTCACTTGCAAATGAGTTAAAAAAGATTAGCAATAATGTAAGACTTTATAATGGCTATGGACCTTCTGAAACCACTGTGTTTTCTACATTAACTAATGTTACTGGATTTCAAGAAATGACAATAGGCAAACCATTAGATAATACGCAAATTTATATATTAAAAGAAAACAACTTATGTCCAATTAATGTCCCTGGAGAAATTTATATTAGTGGAGATGGAGTTGGACTAGGATATATTAATAATGAAGAGTTAACAAAAAAAAGTTTTGTACGAGATATATTTAATGAAAATCAAATAATGTATAAAAGTGGAGACTTAGGTTATTACAGGGAAGACGGACAAATAGTATGTTTAGGAAGGATAGATCATCAAGTAAAGATTAGAGGACTTAGAATAGAATTAGGAGAAATAGAGCAAAAAATTTCAGAATTTCCTAGCATTTTAAATTGTATTGTAGATAAAAAAGAATTAGGTTCTCATGAGCTTTTATGTGCTTATTATGTTGCTAATTCGAATATTGATATCTTTGAATTAAGGCATCATTTATTGAAATATTTACCAGCCTATATGGTTCCACAGTATTTTGTAGTGTTGGAACAACTTCCATATACTCCAAATGGTAAAATTGATAGGAAAAAACTACCTATGCCTACTTTGGAAACAAGAAGTAAAAAAAAGAAATTGCCAAGAAATGAATTAGATGCTAAATTATTAGTCATTTTTGAAGATTCATTGGAAGCAAAAAATATTAGTATTAATGATAGCATATTAGATTTAGGTGGAGATTCATTGACTATTATTAATATATGTACAAAAATTCAAGCAAATTTATCTTTATCAATAAAAGTAAAAGAGATTTTAGAGTTACAAACTGTTGAAAAAATATCAGATTTTTTAAAAGATAAAAAAACGATAGTGAAAAATGTTATAACTAAAACAAAAAAGCAAGATTATTATCCTATTTCTGAACAACAAAAGGGCGTATATATAGCAACTAAAAAAGCAGGACATAGTTCTTGTGTATACAATATTCCTATTAGTATTTTGTTAAATGGGAAAGTGGATGTCTCTAGATTTGAGCAAGTAATTAATACAATTATAAGAAGACATGAAGCATTTAGGACATCATTTATTGTAAAAGATGAAAATATTGTGCAAAAAGTTTGCGACAACATTTCAATTAAAGTAGAGGTATTAAGTATTGAAGAAGCAAAAAATTTTGTAAAACCATTTTCATTAGAAGAGGCTCCTTTATTAAGAGTGGCTATTGTAAAACTAGAGAAAAGATCTATAATTTTACTGGATATTCATCATATTATATGTGATGGTAAATCACTTCAAATTTTATTGCAAGAAATAGAAACTTTATATAATGGAGGAAATTTATCTACATTAGAACTAAGATATATTGATTATGCTGTATGGCAAGAAAAAAATAAAAGTACTAAAAGAGAAATTTTATATGAACCGCTGGATATTTATTATGATTATTCTAGAAAAGACGTAGAAACATATAATGGAGATACTCTTGTAACTTCTATTGCACAAGATAAAACAAAAACTATTCAAAGTTTAATAAAAGGGTTTAATGCAACACCATATATTTTCTTTTTAACAGCTTACTTTATATTTCTTTCTAGATATAGTCTTGCTAATACTATTACTGTTGCAAGTGCAATTGAAAGTAGACCAGATATAGATTTAGAAAATGTTATAGGTATGTTTGTAAAAAATTTAATTATTAAAAGTACTATAGACAATACATATAGCTTTAAAGAGATTATAAACAAATTAAATAAAATAGTCATTGAAGAAATTGAAGAAAGTAATCAATGCACAGATAGCTATAGCACATATAAAATATTTGACACTATGTTTTTATATATTAATAATATTGGAGAAAAAATAACTTTAGGAGACAACCATGGTACAGGAGAACCTATTTTTTCTAATACTTCTAAATGTGACTTTTCTTTACAAGTTAGACAAAATATTGAAAATTATAATTTAGAATTTGAATATTGTACTGATTTGTTAGAAAAAGAAACTGCTAACTGTATGTTAAAAAATTATATTAATATTTTAAATCAGGTAATAGAAAATCCAAATATAAAATTATCTGACATAGAAACAGTATCTCTAGAAGAAAAGCACAAATTATTATATGAATTTAATAATACAGAAGTAGATTACTTGAAAGAGAAAACAATATCACAATTATTCGAAGAACAAGCAGAAAAAACGCCAAATAAGATTGCAGTAATTTGTGATAATAAACAATTAACATATAAAGAATTAAATGAAAAAGCGAATAGCCTTGCACATTACTTAAGGGGCAAATACATCAAGAACAATGATATTGTAGGAATAATGGTAGAGCGTTCTCTTGAAATGGTAGTACGGCATATTAGCCATAATAAAAGCAGGTGGTACATATTTACCAATAGAACCATCATATCCAGAAAATAGAATTAAATATATGTTAGATAATAGCAGTGTTTTAACTTTGTTAGTTGATTCTAAAACGGAAAAACTTGTAAACAATATAACAAAAATTAATATAGATTTATCTAATAAATTATACAATGACCCACAAGATAATTTAGAAAATATTAATAGTTCTGATGATTTACTATACATAATGTATACTTCTGGTTCTACAGGAACCCCTAAGGGAGTTATGCTTACACATAAAAATATAAACAATTATATAACTGGATTAAAAAAAGTAGTAGATTTTTCTCCAAATAAAACTATTGTATCTGTAACTACTATTTGTTTTGATATTTTTGTTACTGAAATATGGGCAAGTTTAACATCGGGATTAAAAGTAGTTATAACAAATGATTTAGAACAAAAGTCTGTTACAGAATTAAATAAATTATGTTTAAAATATAATGTCAATATGATTCAAACAACCCCTTCTCGTTTTTCTATAATGCTAAAAGAAGAATCATGTTTAGAATTTTTGGACAATATTAATGATCTTATGGTAGGTGGAGAACCTCTTCCTACAAGTTTATTAAACCTTTTAAACTCATTTGAAAATCTTACAGTATATAATATGTATGGACCAACAGAAACTGCCGTATGGTCTACAATAAAAAAGAACCCTAGTTCAAATAATATTACAGTTGGTATTCCTATTGCTAATACTCAAATTTATATTTTAGATAAATTAAAAAAATTATTACCAATAAATGTCCCTGGTGAATTATATATAGGTGGAGATGGAGTAGCAAAAGGTTATATTGCTAGAGAAGATTTAACAAAAGAAAACTTTATAGAAAACCCATTTGTAAAAAATGAGATTATTTATAAAACAGGAGATATGGGTTATTACAATGAAGATGGAGAAATTGTACTTTTAGGAAGAATAGATAATCAAGTTAAAATTAGAGGAATTAGAATAGAGTTAGAGGAAATAGAAAACAGAATATTAAAATATAGTAATATTTCAGGTTGTGTTGTAGATAAAGTAGTAAAAAATTCTAGAGAAGCTTTATGTGCTTATTATACAGCTAATGAGAACATTGTTGTATTTGAACTAAAAAAATATTTATCAAAACAGTTGCCAAATTCTATGGTGCCAAATTATTTTGTAAAAATACAAGAATTTCCGTATACTGCAAACAATAAAATTGATAGGAAAAAATTGAAATTAATAGAAATTCCAGATATGGTTTCTCATGCGGATGAGGTTACAGATATAACACTAGATGAATCTAAGTTTTTGCAGATATGGAAAGACTTACTAAAATCAGATATTATAGGTGTTAATGATGATTTTTTTGAAATAGGAGGAGATTCTCTTTTAGCAAATACCATTCATATACGTGCAATAAAAGAAGGCATTAATATTAAATATGAAGATATCTTTAAATATAGAACAATTCGAAATATATTAAAAAAGAAAGAAGATACTTATCAAATTGATATAGATAACTATGACTATTCTGATATTAATAAAATAATTAGTGTAAATGATATAAAAAATATCCCTAAAGTCATAAAAAAGAAAGAACTCGGAAATATTTTATTAACTGGTGCTACTGGATTTGTAGGAGCTCATATATTATCTGAATTCTTAAAAGAAGAAAAAGGAATAGCATATTGTTTAGTTAGAGGAAAAAATATAGATGTATGTAAGGAACGCTTAAAATCTGTATTAAATTTCTATTTTCAAAATAAATACACTGATGAAATAGATAAAAGAATACAAGTAGTAAATGGGGATATGGTAGATGAAAATCTAAAACTAGATAGTTCTATAATACAATACGTTGCTAACAATATTACAACAGTTATACATGTTGCAAGTTTAGTAAAACACTATGGAAATAAAGATCAATTTTTTGCTATTAATGTTATAGGAACAAAAAATATAGTTGATTTTTGTACCAAACATAATAAAAAATTAGTTTATATTTCAACTCTCGGAGTTGCAGGTATAATGAAAGATAAAAAACTTTCAGAAAAAGACCTTTATATTGAACAAACAATGGACACTATATACACATATACTAAATTTTTAGCTGAAAGATTAATTTTAGAAAACATGTTCCAAGGACTAAATGCAATTATTATTAGACTTGGCAATGTAATAAATAGATATGAAGACTATAAGTTCCAAAATAACTATACTGAAAATCGTTTTATAAATACATTAAAAACATTTATTAATATTAAAAATATGCCAAATAGTTTTAAAAATAAAGAATTTGAGATATCTCCTGTAGATTACGTAAGTAAAGCAATTATTAAATTAATTCAGTATCCAAGTAATGCTAATGTTTTTAATCTAGTTAATGTAAATACAATAAATGGAGCTCAAATGGTAGAGGCGATAAGAGATATGGGGATTGATATTCAATTTTTAAAACAAGAAGAATTTACAAAACTAATACAAAAAATAATACTAGAAGATCCAAATAGTAACATCTTGTATGGAATTAATAATTATTTTGGTAAAGAAGTCGATTTAGATTTTGGAGATACTAAAAAACATATCGATGCAGATTTTACATTGCAATATTTAAAAGAAGCAAATTTTGAATGGCCCGTACTTAATGAAAATTACATAAAAAATGTTATATCATATTTTAAAGATATAAAATATTTTAATTTTTAAAGGAGTGATTAATTTATGTTACCTCTTGTTGTTATTGTTTTAACTATATTGTTCTTGCTAGTTTCACTGGTTATCTTGATATTAAAAAAAGATACACAAACATTTATTAGAAAGTCGTTTATACTTGTACTATTTGCTATATTAATATGGGAAATAGGAATTTTCTTAAGATTCACAATAGGCACTATTTATTCAATTTCTATTTTCTATTTATGTGATGTTATAGTATATATTGGGGTAGCACTTGTTCCAGTATTTATGTTTCAACTTTCTCTTTCTTTTATAAATAATAAAAGTAGATACACAAAAAAAGATATTTTATTATTTATTGTTCCAATTATTACGATAATAATAGTATTTACCAACTTTCATAATTTATTTTACGCATATTATTCTAAAGATTTGATAAAGTTTGGACCATATATGCTATATGTACATAGCTTATACAGTTACGGATTAATATTCTTAAGTTTAATATTATTATTAAGATATAGTATAAAAAACGCTGGATTCTTTTCAAGAGCTTCAATCTCTATAGTGCTAGCCATTATTATTCCAGTTAGTTTGGCCCTTACTATAGATAATACAACTTCATTATATTATTATATTATACCATCTTCATTCTTTTTGAGTGTTATGTTATTAATGTTTGCTTTATTAAGATTCAACCTGTTAAACATTACTCCTATCGCATTACAAAGAATTGTAGATAAAATATCTGATGGTTACGTGGTATTAAATGATAGAATGAGAATTTCCGATCATAATAAAACATTTCTTAATATGTTTAACACTAATTATGAATCTATAAGAAATATGGATATTTCAAAATTTTTTGATAAATATATAAAAGACAGTCAAGTCCATGCATCTAAGTTAACAAAATCTATTAGTTCACTTAAGAATTCTGATAAAACTATTCAATATGACTTACATATTGAATCTTTAGATAAATATTTTCATATTGAAATTAACAACATTTTCTCAGGCACAAATGTTGTTGGAATTTTAGTTTTATTTAAAGACATTACTCAACATATTCATGACATGGAGCAAATTAAAGATAGTCAGCAAATACTTATGGAAAAAGATCGCCTTGCATCTTTAGGACAATTAATAGGAGGTATTGCACATAACTTAAAAACGCCAATTATGTCAATATCAGGTGCCAGTGAAGGGCTTAGAGATTTAGTAAAAGAATATGATACATCTATAGAAGATAAAGAAGTGACATATGCAGATCATCATGAAATTGCAAAAGAAATGGATGAATGGATAGAAAAAATTAAAACGCATGCATCATATATGTCAGATGTAATTACTGCCGTAAAAGGACAGGCGGTGGCATTGTCAGAACAAGAAGTATATTCATTTACTATGGATGAATTAGTAAAAAGAGTAGATATATTGATGAGACATGAGTTGAAAAATGCTTTAATAAATATGAATGTCAAAATATCTGTTCCTTCGAAGTTAGAAATAAAAGGGAATATAAATAGTTTAATACAAGTAATAAACAATATGATATCTAATTCTATACAGGCATATGAAGGTAGAACTAATGAAAACATAGACTTTAATATCGAAAAAGAGGGAACAAAAATAATTATCTCAATTAAAGATTACGCATGCGGTATGCCTAAAAATGTTCAAGATAAACTTTTAAAAGAAATGATTACTACAAAAGGAAAAAATGGAACAGGTCTTGGATTGTTTATGTCGTATTCTAATATAAAAGCTCATTTTAATGGTAATATTAAATTTGAATCAAAAGAGGGCGTTGGAACAACATTTTACATTTATATACCAATCGAGTAATGTTTACAAACGAGCAGTATTTTTGCGTTTAAACTGTTTACATTAAACTTTAGTTTTGATATAATGTTAATAATAAAAGATAGGAGATGTTTAACGTGAGAAAAAATATACAAAGTTCGTATTTAGAAAACTCTGATGGTTTAGAGTATAGAATTCTTGGGGTGGATGATGAAATAGGGATATTAGACTCCTTAGCTGTTTACATGAAAAGAACAGGATATAAATTTGATTATGTTACAAACCCAATGGATGCGATTGAACTTTTGAAAAAAGAACATTTTGATTTGTTGGTTTTGGATTTTATTATGATGCCAATACATGGGGATAAGGTTGTAGAAGAAGTAAGAAAATTTAATACAGAATTATATATATTGCTTCTTACTGGGCATAAAGATTTAGCTCCACCACTAGAGACAATTAAGCAATTAGATATACAAGGTTATTGCGAAAAAAGCGATAAATTCGATCAATTATTGCTTTTAATTGAATCTGGAATCAAATCTATTTCTCAAATGAGAAAAATAAAGGAAATTTCGGAAAACTTAAAAGAATCAAATGAGAAATTGGAGCAAGCATATATGGAGACCATTCAAACTTTGCGTGAAACTGTTGATGCCAAAGACCATTATACGAGAGGACATTCAGACAGAGTAACAGAATATAGTATGTTAATTGCGGACAAGTTAAACTTATCAGAAGCTGAATTGAAAACATTACATACAGGTGCATTATTCCATGATATAGGAAAAATTGGGGTTCCAGATCATATTTTATTAAAGGCGGGAAAACTAGATGATAAAGAATATTCAGAAATTAAACAACATCCTTTAGTTGGAGCCCATATTCTAGCTACTGCTAGCATTTTTGCTGATATTGTACCAATTGTAAAGCACCATCATGAAAGATATGATGGTAGAGGATATCCTTCTCAATTAAAGGGAGAGAATATTCCATATTTAGCGAGGATTGTTGCAATTGCAGATACTTATGATGCTATGACATCCAATAGACCATATAGAGATGCACTAACAAAGGAATTTGTTATAGAAGAGTTTAAGAAAAATTTAGGAACGCAATTTGACCCAGAGATAGGTAAAATTTTTGTTAATATACTAGAGACAGAGTATGATTCTTTATTAAAAATTCAAGAAAAATACAAAATGCAGTAAAATGAAGTTGATTTAATTGAGGAATAATTATTAGTGAAATATTAGAAATAATATAATTGCGTAAAGGCTTATGAGTTTTTAAAATTATAGGTAATACACAAAGTGAGAATAAATAATATAAATTAAGAATTTCAATCCAAATTATAGGCAAAAATTTATGGAAAGTAAATTTTGTCACGGATTACTTAACTGATACTGACAATAGCCATAAGTATGATATTGATAAATTAACAGAACATTCTTTTAATAGTTTGCGAGATTAACAACATAAATATGGAATGTTATGAGGAGGTATAACGTGAAGATATATAATTCACTTAAAAAAGCCAAAGAAGAATTTATTCCAAATGAAGAAGGAAAAGTAAAAATGTATGCTTGTGGTATAACTGTATATGATGATTGTCATGTTGGTCATGCTAAGCAAGCTATAACATATGATATGATATCTCAGTATTTAAAGTATAAAGGGTATGATGTTACATATGTAAGGAATTATACAGATGTAGATGATAAAATAATTGCAAGAGCTAATGAGATGGGAATAAATGCTTTAGACTATTCGGAAAAGAAAATAAAAGAAGCGGAAGAAGATTTAGATAAGTTAGGAATAATAGATGCTGATATTAAACCGAAGGCTTCTGAAAATATAAATAATATAATTAGTTTTGTAGATGGTTTAATTAAAAAAGGATATGCTTATTCAATAGAAAATGGAGATGTCTATTTTTCTGTAAAAGATTTTCCTCAATATGGTCAATTATCAAATAGAAATATAGATGAAATGATAAGTGGTGTTAGGAAAGAGATAGAAGAAGGTAAAAAGGATCCTAGAGATTTTGCTTTGTGGAAATCAGCCAAAGAAGGGGAGGTTTCGTGGAAATCTCCATGGGGAATGGGAAGACCAGGATGGCACATAGAGTGTTCAGCTATGGTGTTAGCTAATTTAGGAGAATCAATTGATATACATGGTGGGGGGAAGGATTTAGTTTTCCCACACCACGAAAATGAGATAGCACAAAGTGAAGCGTTAACAGGGAAGCCATTTGCTAAATATTG
Source organism: Oscillospiraceae bacterium (assembly GCA_009778695.1). Classification (GTDB taxonomy): domain Bacteria; phylum Bacillota; class Clostridia; order TANB77; family CAG-508; genus WRFS01. The sequence goes on along the minus strand of WRFS01000002.1, from coordinate 86,188 downwards.
GACACATAATGGATTGATAAAAATTAATGGACAAAAAATGAGTAAATCTTTGGGGAATTCTATGACAATAAAAGAGGCATTGGAGAAACACGACAAAGAGGTGATTCGATATGTTATGTTGTCAAAACATTACTCTACAGATTTAGATTTAAACGATAAAGAGTTTGCTTTAGCAGACAGACAGTTATACTATTTTTATAATACTTTCAACAATATAGATAATTTCTTAAGAGAAAATCCAATAAGCCCTGATGTCGCAGAAACAGAATCAAATATAGGCGAAAAAATAGAAGAAAATTTTGTAGAGGCTATGGATGATGATTTCAATTCGGCGGCAGCTATATCTCAATTGTTTGCAACATGTAAATTTGCGAATAGTCTTTTGAGTGATAAAAAATATTCAGTTGACGAAAAGGCAAATACTCTGAATCAAATTAGAAATAGTGCAGGAAAGATGTATAAAATTTTAGGACTAATGCAAGAAGAACCAATGCAATTTATAGATTCTATGAAAACAAAATATTTATCTTCATTGGAAATTCAACAAAATGAATTAGATGATTTAATCAAACAAAGAACTCAAGCGAAAGCGGAAAAGAACTATTTGCTAGCGGACGATATAAGAAAAAGACTAGAGAAAGATGGAATTATTTTAAATGACACTAAAGAGGGAACAACATGGGATTTAAAGGATTTGTATAGTTTATCAAATGATGAACAACAAAAAGATATAATAAAAAAAAATGAATTAAGGGGTTTAGGTGAAGGAAGATAATAATTATTAGTAACTGTTATATATATAACGCTTGTGTATTATGGTTATGGAGACGATGTCTCAACCCGTATTGCGTCAAAATAAAATAACGTTGAAATTACATTCGTTGAATTATAATAAAATAACGCTGAAATCTAACTGGTAAAAAGCCAGTTATTATCAGTTAAGACCGTTATGGTTATGTCACTTAATTTTCCTTGTTTATAAAAATCATAAATCTCACTCTTAGTATAGAAATTAACATTCTTCATAATAATTTGCTATCATGTTCTATTAAAGCAGAACATCCCACTCTTATGTTTGCCATATTAAAAACTCCCTTTTAAAAATTCATTGTACGAACTTTGTATTTTTTTATATAATTTAATTTATCATGAAGTAGTATAAAATGCAATAAAAATTGTTAATTTCTATAATAATATCTTAAATAAATGCAAGTTTCCTAGTAACGTTTCGTGCGGTTGCCCCTAACTTCACTCTTGACACTCTGAAAATTATGGTTTAAAATACAACTAGCAGATTAAGAATTATACTACAGATTTACAGACAAAAAGCAAAATAAAGGAGACAATTATGGTTAATTCAATGGAAGAAATTGTGAATTTATGCAAAGCTAGGGGCTATATATATCCAGGTTCAGAAATTTATGGAGGACTTGCGAATACTTGGGATTACGGACCGTTGGGAGTGGAATTAAAAAACAATATAAAAAATGCGTGGAGAAAAAAATTTATTCAAGAAAGTGAATATAATGTAGGATTAGATTCAGCAATATTTATGAATCCGCAAACTTGGGTTGCATCTGGGCATGTAAGTGGATTTTCAGATCCATTAATAGATTGTAAAGAGTGCAAAACAAGACATAGAGCAGACAAGTTGATAGAAGAGTGGGCACATATAAAAGGCAAGGATATGATAGCTGATGGAATGTCAGATAAAGAGTTGATAGAATTCATAAAAAATAATCATATATCGTGTCCTAATTGTGGAAAAGAAAATTTTACAGATATTAGAAAATTCAATTTAATGTTTAAAACATTTCAAGGAGTGACAGAAGATTCGAAATCTGAAATATTTTTAAGACCAGAAACAGCACAAGGAATATTTGTAAATTTTAAAAATGTAATAAGAACAACAAGAAAAAAATTGCCTATGGGTATTGCACAAATAGGTAAAGCTTTTAGAAATGAAATAACACCAGGAAACTTTATATTTAGGACAAGAGAGTTTGAACAAATGGAGTTAGAATTTTTCTGTAAACCAGGAACAGATTTAGAATGGTTTAAATATTGGAAAAATTTTTGTAAACAATGGTTGTTAGATTTAGGAATAAAACAAGAAAATTTGAGGTTAAGAGATCATAAAGAAGACGAATTGGTATTTTATAGCAAGGCAACAACAGATTTTGAATTTAATTTTCCATTTGGTTGGGGAGAATTATGGGGTGTTGCAGATAGGACAGATTATGATTTATCAAGACATATGGAAGTATCAAATGAGGATTTACGATATCTAGATGAAGAAACTGGAGAAAAGTATGTACCATATTGCATAGAACCATCAGTTGGAGTGGATAGATTAGTTTTAGCTTTATTGTGTAATGCTTACGAAGAAGAAAAAATGGAAAAAGAAACAAGAATAGTGTTACACCTACATCCTGCAATAGCTCCATATAAGGTAGCAATATTGCCGTTATCTAAAAAATTATCTGAAAAAGCAGTGCAAATTTATAAAGAGTTATCAAAAGAATTTATATGTGATTATGATGAAGCTGGTTCAATTGGGAAAATGTATAGAAGACAGGATGAAATAGGAACCCCATATTGTATAACAATTGATTTTGACACGTTAACAGATAATTCGGTAACTATCAGAGATAGGGATACTATGAAACAAATAAGAGTGAAAATTACAGAAATCAAAGAATGGGTAAATGAAAAAATTAAATTGTTATAAAATGTTTGAGAAAATGTAAAAAAATAGATACTTGATACTTTAATGTAAAAATCAAAAAGGGCAATTATGGGGGATGAGCCTATGTTATTATTGAATATAATATTTATTATTATCTCGTTATGTCTAATCCTATTAAGGTTATTAAATAGAAAAAAGCATAACGCTTTCTTTAACAATTTATATGAAAAAATTAAGCTTCATGTTAATAAACACTACAAAATCCTAATACTTATTTTATTCATACTAACTATTTTCACATCTGTTTTTAAACTGGGGACAGTACCATATGGTTTACATGTAGATGAAGCTGGTATGGCTTACGATGCTACTTCTATTGTAAAATATGGGGTTGATCGATACTTAAATCATTTTCCAATATATTTAATTAATTATGGTGGTGGACAAAGTGCAATGTATGCGTACATGGCAGCATTATTTATTAAAATATTTGGATTTAGTGTTATAATCATTAGAATGCCTGCTGTTATACTTAGAGTATTAATCTTTGTTTGCGGATATTTCATCATAAAAAATGAAAATAATAAACTTAAAAGTTTAACATTCTTATTTTTATTAACGGTAGTTCCATATTTCATTATGCAATCAAGGTGGGGATTAGATTGCAATTTATTAGTAGAATTTTTAACTATATCGGTTTGCTTTTTCATTCAAGCAATTATGAAAAATTCTAACAAATTATTACTTGTTAGTGGCATCTTGTTTGGCTTGTCTTTGTATACCTATGCGTTATCGTATATAATAATTCCTATCCTATTATTTTTATTATGCATATACCTTTTATACATAAAAAAATTAAATGTAAAAAAACTTATTATTTTGGGAGTGCCAGTATTTTTATTAGCAGTACCTCTTATTTTAATGATTCTTATTAACAATGGATTTATTAGTGAAATAAAAGGAATAATAACTATTCCGTTACTGAAAAATTATAGAGGGATGGAAATTTCTTTGAAAAATATTCCTCGAAGCCTATATATGTTGGGAACTGTTTTTACTTTCGATGGATTTATATATAATGCCATTCCTTATTATGGCACCATATATTACTGCACTATACCATTTTTTATTATAGGATTTATTATCGGTTTAAAAAATTTTTATCATTCAATAAAAGAAAGAAAATTTAATATTAATGTTGTATTTATTTTTTGGTTTTTTAGTGTGGTAATATGTCAATTACTAATAGCTGGTCCGAATATAAACAAAGCAAACGCTATTTTTGTACCGATAATATATTTTATAGCAATTGGAATAGTTGGTATAACAAGAAAAACTAAACCGTTAATCTTACTGATATTTTTAATAATTATAATCAATTTTGGATTGTTTTTTAACTACTATTTTTATCACTATAATAATGAAATGAAGAGTGAGAACCTTTTTGCAACGGATTATCTAGATGCTATAGAATATAGTAAAAATTTGGGAGGGCAAAATGTTTATATCGCTCCAAATTTAACTGTACAAGAATATATTTACGTATTATTAAACAATTCTGTTTCTCCTTATAATTATAGTCAAAATAATATTAAAACAACTTATAATAATATAGAAATTACTTATACGTTTAACATCCCTGAAGATATTGATTTAAATGCCGTTTATATAATTGGAAATAACGAAAATTTACTTAATAAATTTACAAATCTTGGCTTTAATCATACAAATTTTAGAGAACTAACGGTTTTTTATAATATTGACAAACTATAAATTAAAGTTTAAAATATACTTTGTATAAAAATGGGCAACCATGAATAATAAAGGAGAGTTTGCATGAGAGAGGCGTTGAAAAATTTAAGTCCATATAAACCAGGGAAAACGGTTGAAGATATAAAAAGGGAATATAATTTAAGTAATGTTGTAAAACTTGCATCTAACGAAAATGCATATGGATTTTCACCAAAAGTATTAGAAGCCATTAGTGGAGTAACGGAAATACCGCTATATCCAGATAATGGTGTATTAAAGTTGAGGGGGAAATTAGCAAAAAAATTAAATGTAGGTGAGAATAATCTTATATTTGGTAATGGCTCTAGTGAATTAATAAGTATTGCTGCAAGAACTATATTAACTCCAGGAGATGAAACAATTACATGTACTCCGTCATTTTTTACATACGCTTCAGAAACGATGATAGCAAACGGAGAAATAACACAAATACCACTTAAAAACAACACATTTGATTTAGATGGAATAATAAGCAGGATAACTAATAAAACTAAATTAATATATATAGCAAATCCCAATAATCCCACAGGGACAATAATTACAGCGAGTGAACAAGCTGAATTTTTGAGTAAAGTACCCCAAAATATATATGTGGTGCTTGACGAAGCATATTGTGAATTTGCAAAGAATTCTGAATTTCCTAACTCTATTGAAATGTTGAAGAATAACAAAAATATACTAATACTTAGAACATTTTCAAAAGCCTATGGACTTGCAGGTTTAAGGATACGGATATGGTATTGGAGATGAAGAATTAATTTCAAACATGGAAAGAGTAAGACCACCATTTAATGTAACTAGTATATCGGAAGCTGCAGCATGTAGTGCATTAGATGATGATGAATTTATTTTAGAATGTGTAAGAAAAAATGCAGAAGTATTAGAATATCTTTGTAATGAGCTTGATAAATTAAAAATTAATTACATCAAATCTTATGCTAATTTTATTATGATAGATATGAAAAAGGATTCCAACATAGCATTTGAGGAATTGTTGAAAAAAGGATTTATAGTAAGACCAGGGTTTCCCAATATGGATACGTATGTTAGGGTAACCATAGGGACCATGGAGGAAATGAAAAATTTTGTGATTGCATTGCAAGAAGTAATGCGGAATAAGATAGGGAGTTGGATTATGAAAGTAGGTTATTTAGGACCAGTTGGGACAAACTGCCATGAGGCATGTTCAAAACATATAAAAAATACAGATGTAGAAATAATAGCATTTAAAAGTATATCGGATACAATCTTAGCGGTATCTAATGGAGAAGTTGATAAATGTATTGTACCAATAGAAAATTCTACACAAGGAAGCGTGCTTGAAACAATAGATATATTGCTAGAAAATGATAAATTGAATATTATCGAAGAGTTAACTTTAGATATAAATCATTGTTTATTAGCAAAAAGTAAATGTAATAAAGAAAATATAAAAGAGATATATTCTCATCCCCAAGCATTGAGCCAATGTAGAAACTATATAATAAAAAACTTTAATGATTGTATATTAAAACCAGTAGAAAGTACAGCTGCTGCCGCAGAAGCAATACTTGATAAGGAAAATTGTGCATGTATTGCAAACAAAATATGTGGCAATATATATGGGTTAGAAATATTAGAAGAAAATATACAAGATATAAATAATAATCAAACTAAATTTATTATAATATCATTGGAAGAAAATTTGTCAAAGGAAAAGGCAAAAACATCAATGGTGTTTTCTACCAAAAATAAACCCGGAGAACTATATAAAATTTTGGGGTTGTTTAATATATTTGATATAAATCTTACAAAAATAGAATCTAGGCCCGCAAAAACAAAGATAGGGGAATATATTTTTTGGGTAGATTTTGTTGGTAATAGATATGAAGAACACATTAAAATATTGTTAACTCAAATTGAAGAAAGATGTTCATTTTTTAGGATATTAGGCTCGTATTAGTTAACTGTTTAATATCTTCTCTTTTTCTTGCTCAAATTCAGCTTCCGTTAAAACACCTTCTTCTAGAAGTCTTTTTATTTTTTCCAATTCATCGTATTTACTGTTTTGAGGTTCGCTTGTTGTATTGGATTCATGTTCTAATTTAGCATTATAATTTTCGATATATTCAATTATTTCCTTTGCGTAGGCATTTTGTTTATGATGATGAAATACAATTGTGTTTTCATCCCTATAATCTTTTGCTTCTATTAGAGACCCTTTTTGTTCTTCACTACCTACTATTATAAACTGTAAATAGCCTTTCATTAAACCGCTTGGTTTGAATTGCGTTCCAGTTATAGAGGAAATAAGGACGCTTTTTTCTCCTGTAAAGCCATATTTTAATGTTGCAAAAAAACCGCTTCTTCTCATTGTTAATACGTTTTCATTAATGGTAACATAGCATTTACCCATTGTTCTACCTGTAAATTTATACTCTTTCATAACAATCACCGAATCCTTTTTACTTATATAACTATATTATATATTAAAATAGTGTAAAAATAAAGGAAAATGAAATAAATTTTTTAAGAACAGTTACTGGTTAATTGTTTAGACTAAAATTTCCGCCTCTAGAGTATAGTATATCTTTTAAAAAGGCTCCTCCAAGTCTCTGGAGACTCCATGGGCCTCAAAGGGCTGTCGTTCACCTTTTTAAAAGATATACTATACTCCAGAGGCTACTTTGCTGAAAAGTAGGGGCGAACATTGTTCGCCCGAGACTAGAGGTATTTGATAAAATTATTGAAAAACGAGATAATTATAGTATAGGACGAACAATGTTCGCCCCTACATATTAGAAAGAACTGTTAACCAGCAACTATTTTTCAATAAAATGAAATTTCAAGAAAATAGTTGAAATGAAAGTGTATTTATGATAAAATTGGCATAACAAGGGAGAAGAAAAGAATGAAGGATCCAATGAAACTTTTAAGAAAAATTTTGGCAGCATTATTAATAATAATGTTATTAGGAGGAGTATTGTTTACCGCAATATATTATATTATCTCACTATTTTAAAGTAAATGGGGTCCCCAGCGACCGCAGACGAAGTCGAGGTTGTTGGGGTAGACGACGAGCAGCGGATTGAATGAGAGTTTGAGCTTGCGAAAACGCGAATGAAAGGAGCTTGTGAGGAGGAGTGTTCAATAATTTTTATTTAGATTTAACAAAAGTAAATTTTAATGATATATTGAATTTTTTGAAAGCATCTACAGTGTCGCCAATAAAGACGATATTATTTATTTTGGACATAGCAATAGTATTATTTCTAGCATATAAATTAATACAAATAGTTAAAGGAACGAGAGCAGGGCAATTGCTAAAAGGAATAGCACTATTGATTCTAATTACATTTATAAGTGGTTGGCTTGGGCTAACTATTTTAAACTATATTTTAACTTATTTCATGACATATGGAGTTATAATTTTAATAGTTGTATTCCAACCAGAGTTGAGAAGAGCTTTAGAACAGTTGGGGACAAGTAAACTAAGAAAATTTTTTGGAATAAATGTAAGTTTTGAAACTAAACTAAAAGAAAATATATATAAAATAGCGATAGCTGTAGAGGAATTATCTAGAAAACAAATCGGTGGTTTAATAGTACTTGAAAGAGATATAAAAGTAGAGGATATAATAAATACAGGAGTATTGATGAATGCAGAAATATCGCCACAATTGATAGTAAACATATTTACGCCGAAAACCCCATTGCATGATGGTGCAATAATAATTAGTGATAATAAAATTGCAGCTGTTGCATGTATGTTGCCACTTGCTGATGATAAAAGTATAGCAAAAGATTTAGGCACAAGGCATAGATCGGCTATTGGAATGTCTAGAGAATCAGATTCAATTGTAGTTGTAGTTTCAGAAGAAACAGGAAAAATTTCTATTGCTAGAGATGGTCGTTTATACAGAGATTTAACAGAGGACAACCTTAGAAAAATATTAATTAAAAATTTAATTGAGGAGAAGCCAGAGACAAGAGGCAGAATAAAATGAGAAATATTAAATTAACCATAGAATATGACGGAAAAGGTTTTAATGGTTGGCAAAAGCAACCAAACAAGTTAAATATTCAAGGTGAAATAGAATTAGCAATAGAACAAATTACAGGTGAAAAAATAGAATTAATTGGGTCTGGTCGAACAGATGCAGGCGTTCACGCACTAGGTCAAGTAGCCAGTTTTAAAACAAATACGGATATTTCGATAGAAAAACTTTCAATGGCAATTAATTCACAGCTTAAAAAAAGTATAGTTATAAAAAGTGCAGAAGAAGTGAACAATAATTTTCATGCAAGATATAATTGTACAGGCAAAAGATATAGATATATAATTAATAATTCAAGAAGTGGAAGTGCAATTTATAGAGGACTTGAATATCATATGCCAGTAAAGTTGGATTATGGAAAGATGAAAGAAGCAATAAAATATTTTGAAGGGGAACATGATTTTAAAGGATTTAAGGCAACTGGAGGAAAAAATAAAACTACTGTTAGAACAATACATAAAGCAGAAATTTCAAAGGATAACGAAAGAATAATTATTGAATTAACAGGCGATGGCTTTTTATACAACATGGTAAGAATAATTGCTGGAACGCTGGTTGATGTGGGATTAGGGAAAATTAACCCAGATGAAATTTCAACGATAATTGATTCGAAAGACAGAGAAAAAGCAGGAAAAACTCTTCCACCACATGGGTTGTACTTGGCAGAGGTGTATTATGAATAATGGAGGTACTAGAGAGTGCAAGAAACGAATATCATAAGTACAGACTGCACAAAGTATAATTTATTACTGATTTTATGCAGCAAACTGCATAAAATTGACTTTTATTGTTTGTTATATTATAATGTTCTGTAAGAAAGGAAGATGAATGTATGATAAAGAGACCAGAATATTTAGATATGCTGATAACTTTTAAAGAAAAAGATTTAATTAAAGTGGTTAGTGGTATAAGAAGATGCGGTAAATCGACTTTGTTTGAATTATACCAAGAATACTTATTAGAAAATGGTGTTGAACAATCACAAATAATTTCAATAAATTTTGAAGAAGGAGATTATGCCGACATAACAGATTCGAGACAACTATATAATTTAGTTAATGAAAAATTACATCCTGATAAAATGAACTATGTATTTCTAGATGAAGTGCAAAAAGTGCATGAATTTGAAAAAACTTGTGATAGTTTGTATATCAAAAAGAATGTTGATTTATATATAACTGGGTCAAATGCTTATCTTCTATCAGGAGAACTTGCAACGTTATTAGCTGGTAGATATATAGAAGTAAAAATGATGCCTTTATCATTTAAAGAATATATATCAGCTGTTGGGGATACAGACTTAACTAAAAAGTATAATAATTATATTACCAACGGTTCATTTCCATATACTTTAGAGTTAAAAACAAAAAAAGAAAGAAAAGTATATTTAGATGGTGTTTACACCTCGGTAGTTTTGAAAGATATAGTTGCTCGTAAAAGAATAGCTGAGGTATCAATGCTAGATAGTGTAATAAGATTTATTTTCGATAATATAGGAAATATTACTTCTTCTACTAATATTGCTAATACCGCAACATCTAAAGGTAGAAAAATGTCCGTTCATACGGTAGAAAACTATTTAAGTGCTTTAATAGAAAGTTTTATGATATATAAAGTTGAAAGATATGACATAAAAGGGAAACAATATTTAGGATCAGGTCATAAATATTATGTTTCCGATCTTGGATTTAGACAGTATTTATTAGGTGATAAACCATTTGATTTTGGACATATTCTAGAAAATGTAGTTTATTTAGAATTGATAAGGCGCGGTTATGAAATTTATGTTGGAAAAATAGATGATGCAGAAGTTGATTTCATTGCTATTGGAGAAGATGGCACTGAGTATTATCAAATGGGATATACTGCTATGGAACCTAAAATATTAGAAAGAGAGCTAAAACCATTAGATTCCATAAAGGACCATAATCCAAAATACTTACTAACAATGGATAATATTTCAAAAGTGTCACATAATGGAATAAAACAAATGAATGCATTAGACTGGCTATTGGATATTGAATAAAAATTTTAAGATGGAGGAACAAACATGAAAAAATTCGTACACCTACACGTACATAGCGAATATAGCCTCCTAGACGGAGCAAATAGAATAAAGGAATTACCAGTAAGAGCAAAAGAACTAGGTATGGATGCGATTGCTCTTACTGACCATGGCGTTATGTTTGGTGTAATCGACTTTTATAAAGAATGCAAGAAGAATGGTGTAAAGCCAGTTATTGGAGTGGAAATATATGTGTCTCCAAGAACTAGATTCGACAAAGAAGCCAACATTGACAACAAATATAACCACTTAACATTGCTTGCAAAAAATAATAATGGTTACCAAAATCTTTTAAAAATAGTATCTGCTGGCTTCACGGAAGGTTACTATTATAAACCAAGGGTAGACAAAGAGATACTAGAAAAATATTCAAGTGATATAATAGTTTTAAGTGGGTGTTTATATGGACCTGTAGCTCGAGCAATATTAGATAATAATATTGAAAAGGCAAAAGAAATCGCAAACTACTATAAAAACTTATATAAAGAAAACTTTTATTTAGAAATACAATATAATGGACTAAAAGAACAAGCAATAGTTAATCAAAAAATGGTTGAAATATCAAGGGAGTTAAGTATCCCTTTAGTTGCAACCAACGATGCACATTATTTAAAAAAGGAAGATGCATATAATCACGAAATTCTACTTTGCATTCAAACGGGAAAACGCATGAGCGACCCAGATAGAATGAAGTTTGAAACAGAAGAATTCTATATAAAAAGTCCAGAAGAAGCATATGAAAATTTCAAAAATATCCCTGAAGCACTAGAAAATACAGTAAAAATAGCAAATGAGTGTAATGTTGAATTTGAATTTGGAGTAACAAAATTACCAAATTACGAAGTACCAAAAGAATACAAAACCCACGAAGAATATTTTAGAAAAATATGTTTTGATGGATTGAAAAAGAGATACAATGTAGGGGCAGATTCCATATCTGCCCTGCAAGACCGCCTAGAATACGAAATCTCTGTAATCACCAAAATGGGGTATATCGATTATTTCCTAATTGTATGGGACTTTATTGCATATGCCAAATCAAAGAATATTGCAGTGGGTCCAGGACGAGGCAGTGGTGCGGGTTCGCTTGCAGCCTATTCTATAGGAATAACAGATATTGACCCAATAAAATATAACCTTATTTTTGAGCGATTTCTAAACCCAGATAGAATAAGCATGCCAGATTTCGATATAGACTTTTGTTATGAAAGAAGACAGGAAGTTATAGACTATGTTGCTCAAAAATATGGACAGGACCATGTTTCACAAATTATTACATTTGGAACAATGTCAGCAAGAATGGTTATCAGAGATGTTGGAAGGGTTTTGGATATTCCATATGCAGAAGTTGATAAGCTAGCTAAAATGATTCCAATGGAAATAAATATGAAAATTTTAAAAGCATTAGATATAAATCAAGATTTAAAAATACTATATGACAATGATGAAAAAGTTAAAAAGATTATAGATATTTCAATAGCACTAGAAGGATTACCAAGACATGCATCAACACATGCAGCAGGAGTAGTTATAACAGATAAGCCAGTTGTAGACTACGTTCCATTGTATGTAAATAACGAGCAAATTTCAACTCAATTTACTATGGGAGTGTTGGAAGAACTTGGACTTTTGAAAATGGATTTTCTTGGGTTAAGGACTCTAACAGTTATTGCAGATACAATAGAATTGGTAAAAAAGGACAAAGGCATAGATGTAAAATTTGATGAAGAAATGAGTGACCAAAAGGTATATGAACTTTGGAGGAAAGGCAAAACAATTGGAGTGTTTCAGTTTGAAAGTGATGGAATGACAAGCTTTATGAAAGAACTAAAACCAGACTGTTTTGAAGATATCGTAGCAGGAGTTGCATTATATAGACCTGGTCCGATGGACCAAATACCAAGATATATAAAAAATAAGCTAAATTCTAAGCATATCGAGTACACACATCCTGCTTTAAAAAACATACTTGAAGTTACATATGGATGTATGGTGTATCAAGAGCAAGTTATGCAGATTGTTAGGGACTTAGCTGGATATTCGTTAGGTAGAGCAGACCTTGTTAGAAGAGCAATGGGAAAGAAAAAGTTAGATGTAATGGCAAAGGAACGCGAAAACTTTATCAAAGGACAAGTTGATAAAGATGGAAACGTAGTCGTACCAGGTTGTATAAGAAATGGAATAGATGAAAAATCGGCAAATAAAATATTTGATGAGATGGAAGAATTTGCAAAATATGCTTTCAACAAATCACATGCAGCCGCATATGCTATGATTTCTTACCAAACAGCATTTTTGAAGGTGTACTATCCCGCAGAATTTATGGCAGCGACCTTGAACAGTTATTTAGGAAATTTAGATAAAATTCCGTTATATATAGATGAATGTAAGAAAATGAAAATAGAAATATTACATCCGAACATAAACAAAAGCTTCACAGAATTTACCGTTGACGTAGGGGTCGATGCCCCCATCGACCCAAAACCAACAACCGATGCCCCCATCGACCATATTCCGTCCGAAGGCAAAATTCGTTTTGGATTGGGAAGTGTGAAAAATGTTGGAGTTTCAGCAGTTAACAGCATTGTAAATATAAGAAATCAAGATGGACCATTTAAAAGTTTTGATGATTTTTGTGAAAGAATTCAAGCTGAAAATGTTAACAAAAAATGTATTGAATCCCTTATAAAATCAGGTGCATTCGATAGTTTTGGAAAAACAAGAGCTACATTACTTGCATCTTTTGAAAATATTGTAGATACAATACATAATGGAGCAAAAAAAGGCATTGAAGGACAAGTATCTATGTTTGACTTAAGTGTAGGAATGGAAGAAATAAAACAAAAAAAATATGAATATACTGAAAAGGAAGAATTTGCAAAAAATGAAATATTGAGTATGGAAAAGGAAATGACAGGTTTATATATTTCAGGGCATCCATTAGAAGGATTAAGAGCAGAAATTGAAAAAAATAGCAGTATAAGTTATCTAATAATTAATTCATTTAAAGAAAATCCGAATAGTGTGAATTTAAGAGATGGTTACAACGCAAAATGTATAGGAATAGTATCGCATGTTAAAAAAATTTACACAAAAAGAAATACAGAAATGGCATTTGTTACAATAGAAGACTTATACGGAATGATTGAACTTGTAGTGTTTGATAGCTGTTTTGCAGTATCGAAAGCAATTTTGACAGAAGGCAATATTATTTTAGTTGAAGGTAAAGTTTCAATAAGAGAAGATGAAAATGTTAGTATATTGGCAAATACGATTAAGGCAGTGCTTGCAGAAGAAAGGAATGTTTAAAAATATGAAAAGGATTATTACAGGAATAGTAATAGTTATTGCTTTAGTAATAATAGGTATTATAGTATATATATTAGTACACAAAGGACAAGATATATTGTCAGCAGTAGGAGAACAAGATATTAATACTGAATTATTACAAGTTCAAACAAAAGTTAAAAAAATAGAATTAGATTCTGAAATGCAAAATGATACGAATCAATTAAAAGGGCAAAAATTTTCAGATTGTACAGAAGAATATGCACAAAAATTAAAAGATGATGGGGTAATATCTGAAAAAGATGAAAACTATAAGTATTACTATATATGGGATCAAAGTGTTCTTAATGAACTAAATTTAAATATAAAACCAGAAGCTGGGAAAATATATATAGTAAATTATATAACAGATGAAGTTATTCAAGTTACAACTTCGGATACGACTGAAAATGTATATAGTACAAATGATATGCAGTTATAAATGATAATTACACGGTTACTGGTTAATGTTTCAGACTGAAACTTCCGCCGCTGGAGTATAGTATAGCTTTTAAAAAGGCTCCTCCAAGCCTCCGAAGACTCCATGGGCCTCAAAGGGCTGTCGTTCACCTTTTTAAAAGCTATACTATACTCCAGAGGCTACTTTACTGAAAACTGTTAAACAGTAACATTACACGAAAGGAAGATTTATCTAATGAAAGAAAAGGAAGAGCAAAGATTAAAATCATTAAAAGAATACGAAGTAAATTTATATAAAACAGGGTTAAACTACATTTGTGGAATAGATGAAGCAGGGCGTGGGCCATTAGCGGGTCCTGTAGTAGTTGGAGCAGTAATAATGCCAAAAGATTCTTTTATAGAAGGTGTAAATGATTCAAAAAAAGTTTCTGAAAAGAAACGAGAACTTTTATACGAAAAAATTATCAATGAAGCAGTTGCATGGAGTGTAGAAATTTTAGATCAAAATGAAATTGATGAATACAATATTTTAAACGCAACAAAAAAAGCAGTAACAGGAGCAGTAAAAAAATTAAATATAAAACCAGATCGAATATTAATAGATGCTTTAGAGCGAATAGACACGGCTGGAGTTCCATATACATCAATAATAAAAGGTGATGCAAAAATATATTCAATAGCAGCAGCTTCAATTATAGCTAAGGTAACAAGAGATAGAATAATGAGGGAATGGGACGAAGTCTACCCAATATATGGATTTGCGAAACATAAAGGTTATGGAACTGCTGAGCACATTAAAGCAATAAGAGAGAATGGAATTTGTGGGTTACATAGAAAAACTTTTATTACCCGAATTACGTCAAAGGCTATCCCACAGTAACAAGTCATGAGGAGTCTGTAGAAAATTAACTTCGCTTATTAAAAACTTTATATAGGATATAATAATAAAGGAGGGTGTTTTGTATGTTTATGAAAGATGACAAAGATGCGAACATTGTAAATTATGGAGAATTTGTGTGTTCAGAATTTTTATGGTTGCCAAGTGATGTACAAAAGGATAAGGCTAAGGAAATGGATGAAATGACACAAAATGATACAGTGCTTGATATTTAGCGAGATGCATCATTTGGTGCCTATTGTAGGGCAGAATCCATTTCCGCCCAATAGAGTATCCATTTCCTAAGAAAGGAATAGTGGTTAAAGTGACGTGTTTTAATTGTGGTAAAAACGAAGCCACCTTCAAATACACTGAAATTATTAATGGTGCAAAAAAAGAGATTGCACTTTGTAATAAATGTGCAAATGAACTAGGATTTGCGAACATGGATTTAAGTTTGCCAATAAACTTTTCTAGTTTCTTTAGTGAATTTTTAAATGAATACACAGATCCATCTTTTGAAACAATTTTAACTTTTCCAGAAAAGTTAAAATGCAACAAATGTAATATGACATTTGACGAATTCATAAACACTGGAAAATTTGGATGTAGCAATTGTTATAATGTTTTCGACAACAAAATAGAACCCGTTCTTAAAAGAATTCAAGGTCAATCAAAACATGTACGGCAGAAGGCTGAAGGCTGAAGGCGGAGGTCAGAAGACAGATGTCGGAAATGTAGAGGCGAATATCGTTCACCCAAAACCATACAAAAATCAAAAATCAACTGGTGGAGAACATAATACAACAAATAGCATAGATGATTTAAAGCAGAAATTAAAAGAAGCAATAAGAACAGAAAATTACGAAGAAGCAGCAAGACTTAGAGATAAAATTAAAGGAATAGAATAGAGGTACGTGTATGTTAAATTGGTATTTACAAAGTGGAAAAGAAGCAGATGTAGTAATAAGCACAAGAATAAGGCTTGCCAGGAACTTAGATGAAATCCTATTTACAACAAAATATAGCCTAAGCGATGCTGAAAAAATAATACAAATTTTTGGAAATATCATACCGAGTTTGCCATATGAACTAAAATTATTAAAGTTAAAAGACATGGATTATATAACAAAATTAAGCTTGGTAGAAAAACATATTATTAGTCCAAACTTTGTAACAGAAGAAAATGAAACAAAAGCAATTTTAATAAATGAAGAAGAAAACATATGTATAATGTTAAACGAGGAAGACCATATAAGGATACAAGTTCTAGCCTCTGGGCTAGATTTAGAAAATACACTTGGCTTAGCAGTAGAAATAGATGAAAAATTGGCAAATCTAATTAATTATGCATATAACGAAAAATATGGATTTTTAACAAGTTGTCCAACAAATGTAGGTACAGGATTAAGAAGTTCAGTAATGGTACATTTGCCAGGGTTAACATTAACTTCAAACATAAATAAAGTATTAGAAGTTGTAAATAATTTTGGTATGAACATACGAGGAGTTTATGGAGAAGGGACAAAAAGTCAAGGCAATATTTATCAAATTTCAAATAAGCAATCTTTAGGCATTTCGGAAGAAGAAATTATAAAAAACTTAAAAGCAATTACAGACAAAATAATTGAGCAAGAAAGATTAGCAAGAAAATACCTAGCTAAAAATGCAATTGAACTAGAAGACACAGTATGTAGGGCGTATGGAACACTGACAAATTGTAAAAAAATATCAGGAGAAGAAGTAAAAAGATTATTATCGGATGTTAAACTTGGCGTAGATATGGGAATAATTAAAGAAATAACAGATTATAAAATAAAACAGTTGGAAACTTTCACAAAACCAGCAAACATGCAAAAATACCTCGGAACAGTGTTAGACGGCTATGATAGAGATATAAAGAGAGCAGAAGTAATACAAAAGATAATAAACGAATGATATTCAACAAGTAGGGTAGCGCGAAGAGGTTAGATATGTATTTTTAAAAAGCTGCCCGACAGCCCTTTGAGGCATTTAGGACTTACCCCTTGACCTGGAGGGAGTTTTTTAAAAATACATATCTAACCTCTGGGAGCGGACAGATGAGTAGATGCAATTAGAAAGGAAGGAAACCATGGTATACAAATTTACAAAAAAAGCACAAAGAGTATTAGAAATAGCCAATGAAATAGCCCTAGAACTAGGGCATAATTACGTTGGCACAGAACATATTTTATATGGACTAACAAAGGAACATGAAGGAGTAGCAAGCAAGGTATTAGAACTTCAAAACGTAACGCCAGAACTAATTCTTGAAAAAATTGAGGAACTAGTTGGAAAAGCTGACAAAGCAGCTAAATCAACAATAGGATTCACACCTAGAACAAAAAAAGTGATAGAAAATTCATTTATTGAAGCGAAAAAATTAAATACAGATTTTATTGGAACAGAACATCTATTATTAGGAATAATGAGAGAAGCAGAGTGTATAGCAGTTAGAATATTATTAGAATTGAATGTTAATTTGCAAAAATTATATAATGACCTTACAAAAGTTTTAAACGAATATAATGATGAAGAAATAACAACAGGATTTCCTAAAAATAACGTTACGACAAGCTATAATAAAACACAAACACTAAACCAATTTGGAAATGATTTAACAAAATTAGCGAATGAAGGGAAACTAGATCCAGTAATAGGAAGAAAAGATGAAACTGAAAGATTAATACAAATTTTATCAAGGAGAACAAAAAATAATCCTTGTTTAATTGGAGAGCCAGGAGTTGGAAAAACAGCCGTAGTTGAAGGTTTGGCAGAAAAAATAGTTGCGGGAGATGTGCCAGAAACTTTAAAAAATAAAAGAGTAGTGACAATGGATTTATCAGCTATGGTTGCAGGTGCAAAATATAGAGGAGATTTTGAAGAAAGAATAAAGAAATCTCTAACAGAAGTGAAAAAATCAGGAGATGTAATACTATTTATTGATGAAATTCACACAATAGTTGGTGCAGGCTCAGCAGAAGGTGCAATAGATGCGGCAAATATATTAAAACCGATGTTAGCAAGGGGAGAAATTCAAATAGTTGGGGCAACAACATTAAATGAATATAGAAAATATATTGAAAAAGATGCTGCATTAGAAAGAAGATTTCAGCCAATAATAGTTGAGGAGCCAAGCATAGAAGATACTATCTTAATACTAAAAGGAATTAGAGATAAATATGAAGCACATCACAATGTAGAAATCACGGATGAAGCAATAGTTTCAGCAGTAAACTTATCAAAGAGGTATATAAATGACAGATATTTGCCAGACAAAGCTATTGACTTAATAGATGAAGCATCCTCTAAGGCAAAGCTTAAAACGCATACAACACCACAAGATATAAAAAAAATTGAGGAAGAAATTGAAAAAATTTCAAAAGAAAAAGAAGAATCGGTTCAGGTTCAAAATTTTGAGAAAGCAGCGAGATTAAGAGATAAAGAACGAAAAGAAAAAGAAAAATTGGAAAAAGAAATAAAAAAATGGAATGATAAAAATGTAAAAAATGTGACAATCATAACAGAAGAAGATATAGCAACAGTCGTTGCAAAATGGACAGGAATTCCTGTTAGCAAAATAACTGAAAGTGAAAATGAGAAATTAAAAAATTTAGAAGTAGAATTACATAAAAGAGTAGTTGGTCAAAATGAAGCAGTAACTGCAGTTTCAAAGGCAATAAGAAGAAATAGGGTAGGATTAAAAGACCCCAAAAGACCAATAGGTTCATTTATGTTTTTAGGCCCAACAGGTGTTGGTAAAACCGAATTATCAAAGGTGTTGGCTGAAGTGTTATTTGGAGATGAAAATTCTTTAATAAGAGTAGATATGTCTGAGTATATGGAGGGGCATTCTACATCAAAATTAATAGGTTCACCTCCAGGCTATGTTGGATATGATGATGGCGGACAACTAACCGAAAAAATACGCAGAAAACCGTATGCAGTGGTACTATTTGATGAAGTTGAAAAGGCTCATCCAGATGTTATGAATGCATTATTGCAAATACTTGAAGATGGAAGATTAACAGATTCTCAAGGAAGAGTAGTTGATTTTAAAAACACAATAATAATAATGACTTCTAATGTAGGAGCAAAGTTAATTACAGATAAAAAACCATTAGGTTTCAGCGAAAAACAAGACGATTCACACAATGCTGAAAATGAAAAAATAAGAAAAGACATAATGTCAGAATTAAAGAATAATTTCAAGCCAGAGTTTTTGAACAGGATAGACGATATTATAGTTTTTGGGAAACTTTCAAAAGAAGATGTTAAGCAAATAATAGAATTAATGTTAAAAGAAGTAAAAAGCAGATTAAAAGATAAAGAAATAGAATTAAAAGTAGATGAAAGCGTGAAAGAACTTATAAGAGAAAAAGGTGTAGATAGTGGATACGGTGCGAGACCACTCCGAAGGGCCATACAAAATTTGTTAGAAGATGCAATAGCTGAAAGCTTTTTAGATGGTAAAATAAAATCAGGTTCAAATGCAATAGCAAAAGCAGAAAATGGAAAAGTTAGTGTTGACATTGACGGGAATTAATAATATAATAGTTTTGCATTATGGATATGAGTATCCTGAAATGTAGTTTTTATATAATTTATAGGCGAGAATGGAGGATGGGTTATGTTTTTAAATATTTCAAACCCAGTAACAATATTATTATTTTTAGTTGCAATAATATTTTTAATATTTTTAGGAAAAGTATCTAAAGTTAGTTTAATACCAGGTGTTGGATTATTAGGGTTATTAGGATTATTAATTTACTATGTAGTATGTTTAAAAAATCCAGATCTTGCAGCACAAAGAAATGTATTGATGAATTGTATATTTATGAATTTAATATATATATTTATGTTGTTTAGTTCTTATTTATGGGCAAATAGCGAAGAAGCGATAGCAAAGAATAAGAAGAGTTATGATGATAGTTTAGCTTGGTTATGGAAGAAAGTTTAAACTTGAATCTATAATATAAGTGAAAAGAGAGATAGCAAAAATATGGGGAAATTATTTGTAATTGATGGAACAGACGGTAGCGGAAAGCAAACCCAGTTTGATAAACTAAAAGAAAGATTAACTTTAGAAAAATTTGATTTCAAAGATATATCTTTTCCTAGATATGAAAGTGAATCTTCTGCACTTGTTAAAATGTATTTAGCAGGGAAATTTGGAGAAAATGCTAAAGATGTGAGTCCGTATATTGCTTCAACGTTTTATGCAGCTGATAGATATGCTACGTATAAAATTGAGTTAGAGGAATATTATAATAATGATGGAATCATATTAGCAGATAGGTATACCACTGCAAATATGGTTCATCAAGCGGGCAAAATAGCAGACGTAGCTGAAAGAAAAAAATTTTTAGATTGGCTATGGGATTTTGAATTTAATTTATACAAGTTGCCAATTCCAACAAAAGTGTTTTTTCTAAATATGCCACCGGAATATGCAGTTAAATTGATGGAAGGAAGGAAAAATAAAATAACTAACGACGATCAAAAGGATATTCACGAAAGGGATGAGCAGCATATAATAGATGCATATAATGCAGCAAAAGATTTAGCTAAAGAATATGGATGGTATGAAGTGAAATGCGTGAAAAATGGGGAAATAAGAACAGTAGAGGATATTCATGAGGAGATTTATAAGGAGATAACTTTATGTATGATGTAGTTATTATAGGGAAAGGTCCAGCAGGTATTCAAGCATCGCTTTACACTAGAAGAGCAGGACTTAAAACTTTAGTAATAGGAAGTGGTGGAGGTTCTTTAGAAAAAGCTGAAAAGATTGAAAATTATTATGGGTTAGGTAAGCCAATTTCAGGAAAAGAATTACTGGAAAATGGGATAAGCCAAGCCAAAAGAATTGGAGTCGAAGTTGTTTCAGAAGAAATTTTTAGTGTGGAATATGAAAATGGAATATTTAATCTTCACACTTCAATGAACAAGTATAGTTCAAAAGCTGTAATTATTGCTACTGGAACAAATAGAAAAAGTCCAAATATTAAAGGAATAACAGAATTTGAAGGCAGAGGAGTAAGTTACTGTGCTGTTTGCGATGCATTTTTCTATAAAAATAAAAATGTTGCAGTACTTGGGAATGGAGCATATGCTCTATCAGAAGTTGATGAATTATTGCCAGTAACAAATAGCGTAGTTATTTTAACAAATGGAAAAGAAGAAGTTTTGCCAAGAAATGATAATATAAAATGTAACACCAAAGAGATTACAGAATTTAGGGGAAGCGATAAAATTGAAAAAGTAGTTTTTAACGACAAGTCTGAATTAAAAGTGGATGGAGTGTTTATTGCAGAAGGCATTGCAACCAGTTTAGATTTAGCAAGAAAAATAGGGATAAATGTTGAAAATAATAAAATAATTGTTAATGAAAATATGGAAACTTCTATACCAGGGTTATATGCGGCAGGAGACTGCACTGGTGGATTATTGCAAGTTTCAAAGGCTGTTTATGAAGGAACCAAGGCAGGGCTTAGTGCTATAGGATATGTTAGAAGTAAGGTTACGGTTTAATACCTTTTAAAACAAAAGGATTGTATATGTAGGGGCGAACATTGTTCGTCCGAGACTAAAGGAATTAGATAAAATTATTGAAAAATGAAATAATTATCTTAGAATAAAAAAATTCCAAAAAATTCCAAGTTTCTTTTCTATAAAAATACAAATAATAAATTGTAAGCGATGTAATGCTTCGAAGATTCCTCATACCTTGTTGCTGAAGTTGAACACAAGGAGCAAGCTCGCATAAAAAAACTTAAGGAGGTATATTTATTTATGGAAGAAGAAAAAGATGAAAAAGAAGAAAAACAAACAATAAATTGTACAGTTGAAAGTTGTATACACCATGATAACGAAAATGAAAAATGTGAATTAGGGCAGATTACAGTTGAACCTTCTACAAATGCTGATTCTGGGGATCCAGAAGATGAATCAATGTGTGGAGATTATGAAGAAGAGAATCCTGAAGATAACATGGTAGAGGATCAGTAAAATAATGAATGAAAAGGCAACAACTGTTGCCTTATTTTTTTATATATGATATATTAGATAAATAGAAAGAAAAATGAGGTGTAAACACATATGGTAGCGTTATGGGATATTCCTTAACCACAAAGGAATACCTCTTGCTAAAGGAGTGTCCCACACCTTATAGAGGAGGAAAAAAATTATGTCATTAGTAACAACAAAAGAAATGTTTAAGAAATCTATGGCAGAACATTATGCAATAGGAGCATTTAATATTAATAATATGGAAACAATACAAGGAATAGTGGATGCTGCTGAAGAAGAAAAATCACCAGTTATATTGCAAGCATCTTCAAGTGCAATAAAATTTGCAAGAATAGAATATTTAAAAAAGATGGTGGAAGCTGCAGTTGAAACAACAAACATACCGATAGCTTTACATTTAGACCACGGCCCAGATTTTGAAACTTGCAAAATGTGCATTGATGCAGGATTTAGTTCTGTAATGATAGATGGGTCAAAATATGGCTTTGAAGAAAATGTGGGCTTAACTCAAAAAGTGGTGGAATATGCTCATTCTAAAGGAATTGTAGTAGAAGCAGAATTAGGTAAATTAGCAGGAATAGAAGATGATGTCAACGTTGAAACCGATGATGCAAGATTTACAGATCCAGAGCAAGCAAAAGAATTTGTAGAAAGAACATGTTGTGATTCTTTAGCAATTGCAATTGGGACAAGTCATGGAGCATATAAATTTAAAGGAGAAGCGGCTTTAAGATTTGATATATTGCAAAAAGTAAAAGGGCTACTTCCAAACACTCCAATAGTACTCCATGGAGCTTCAACAGTAATTCCAGAATTAGTTGAAACGTGTAATCAATATGGTGGAAACATACCAGGAGCAAAAGGGGTTCCAGACGAAATGTTAAAGAAAGCTGGAGAAACTGGTGTTTCTAAAATAAATGTTGATACGGATTTACGATTAGCTATGACTGCAAGTATTAGAAAATTTTTAGCAGAAAATCCATCAGAATTTGATCCAAGAAAATATTTAATTCCAGCAAGAGATGCTATAAAACAAACGGTACAGCATAAAATAAAAGATGTATTTTGCTCAAGTGGAAAGGCTTAATTTGTGTAACCAAAAACTCTTTCTTTTCATAATATGGATTATATTAATGAAAAGGAGGAGTTTTTATGTATACAAGAAGACGCAATAATAGTTGTTGTGAAAAAAAGGAACTGCAAAACGTTATGCAATGTTGTTATGAAAATCTTTCGACACAAGAAAGTTGTGAATGCGGTTTTGATAACTCAATAGATAGCATCTTCTCAGGTAATATAGAACTTGCACAAAGTTATGTACCATGGCAAGTAATGAGTCAAGTATTTACTCCAGAAGTTGGACTTAGGATGGGAACAATTTTTCCAGAATTGGTATCAACATATTCGCCAGGGCAAAGCACAGAAGAAAAATATTACTTACGAGCAACAAATCCTATAAAAGGAGGGTGCAATGATGTATAATTGTGAATGTGAAGAGATTGCTTCGAGAGAAGTTTTAATGCAACAAATTATGGAATTAAAATTTTCTATAATTGAGTTAGGGTTATACTTGAATACACACCCTTGTGATATGAGGGCGTTATACTTGCATAGAGATTACAGTAAAAGGTATAGGGAAATAACGGATAAATTTCAAAGGGTTTATGGACCATTAACAATAGATTATCCGTGTAATAAGTGGAGATGGATAGAATTACCATGGTATAGCTAAAAAACGGAGGTAAAGGTAAAAAAATCATGATTAGAAAATTAGAATTAAATGAATTAGATAAATTATACAAAAATCATATAAAGAAAGACTTTCCACCAATGGAAAGACCACCTTGTTTTGTCATTAAGAATAATATCAAGAAAAATGTACAAGAAGGTTTTATATATGTGAATGAGGATATAGAATTAGGTTATGTTATTACTTCAAAATCAGAAGATTCTATATTACTTTTTCTATTTGCTATATTTAATGGGAATAGAGGAAATGGAGCAGGAACTGAATTTTTACGAGAAATTATAAAATATTATAATAACAAAAAAGCAATAATTGCCGAAGTAGAACGACCAGAAGATGCAAAATCTTATGAAGGAAAAATAATGTGTGAAAAGAGAATCCTTTTTTATGAAAGGCTTGGATTTACAATATATAAAGATATAGACTATACCATATTTGGAATACCAATGTACTTAATGGCTTATTCAAATGAAAATCTAGCAAAGGAAGATATTGTAAGATATATAAAAGCAATCTATGGAGTTACTTTAAGTAAACAATTTCAAAATATGTTGAAAATAAAATGACCGAATAACATCTACAACAAAATATTATATTGATGGAAGTAAAATAATTTACGAGGTAACAGGCTCAAATGTAACATATTACCAATATGATAGTGCTGGTAGCTTAATAGGACTAAAATACAATATTATTATATTAAGAATGTACAGGGAGATATTATAGGAATTCTTAATAGTTCATTACAACAAGTGGTAAATTACGAATATGACAGCTGGGGTGTTACAACCGCAATTAAAGACGAAAACGGGAATATAATAACTGACACAAATAATATTGGTTACTTAAATTTGATGAGATATAGGAGTTACCATCTCGACCAAGAGACAGGTTTATACTACTTACAAAGTAGATATTACAACCCGGACTGGGGTAGGTACTTAAATAGTGATAGCTTAGTAGATACAGGTGGTAGCATAATTGGAACAAATATGTATGCTTATTGCTACAATAATCCTGTAAACATAAGTGATGCAAGTGGATATATTCCAGTTCCAATACCAATGGCTTTATCGATAATGATGTATTTGCAAGCTAAAGCTGGTGGAGGTCATTATGATTTTAGTGCATGGTACGATGCAATCGGAGCTATTATGAGAGATAGATTATATAATTCTAAAACATTAAAAAGTAGAATTGATTCATATATTTCTAAAATGGGCAACTCTAATTCATATACGAAATCTGAGGGTATAGTTTTTCAAGATACAGATTTAGCATATTCTGTGGGAAAAGCAGATTGTAAGCTTTCTGTAACAAACAATGGTAAACAATGGTTTACGGGAAAAACAAAGTATTCAGTTACTGTTATTTTAACAGATACATATGATTTTCATAAGCTTGGTAAAAACGATGCTGGATTTATAAAAAGAACTATAAATAATTTTTTTGGGTATTGGCCACAATCATTTAATTGGATACAACCATATTCTTGGAAAATAACATATACTTTTACCTATTATAAATAAATTTCTTAAAACTTAAAAATTAATATATATATTTAGTTATAGAGAGGAAATGGATGATGAAAAAATATATTATAATTGGTATAATTATTATTGTAATAGGATTAACAGGATATTTCTTATTTAAAGGAAATAGAAATTATTCCGATTTGAAAGTAGGCGAAACATTTATGAAGGGGATTGACGGACACTGGGTAAAGTTACCAAACAACTATGCGATAGAGGTTCTTTATGAAGGAAGTAGGACAGTTTATAAAATCCAAAGTTATGAAGATATATTGGGAGATGCTACAAAAATAATTGAGAATGTGGAAGATTATTTTTGCATTGATGATATAGTATTTTTAAAAACCATTGATAAAAATAATGAAACTGCATTTTGGGCACTTGATACTGCTAAAACAGTCGGGGGAAATCTTATCAAGTATGAAAGTGAAGCAAAATTATTAGAAGCATACAAAATAGAAAAAATTAATTGGGTTACGAAAATGTATTAACTTAAAATAATAAAAAAATCATACAAATATTATTGCCTCAAATTAACTTATACTAACCAAGTTAATTCGAGGCTTTTTTTGTTTTAAACTATTAACCCTCGCCACATCGGCATCCCCCACCATCTCGTGCCTTCGGCTCTCGTGGTGGGTCTGCCTCAGGCTAATGCATCCAAGTACGAAAAGTCCAAAACTGCCTACCTGTTTAAGTACCAGCCACACAAAAACATCTCTCCTGTGCATTATCCCAAAGAATACGTCAAACTGCGTTTACCATATTCTTTGGTGTCGGGGGTTACGGCAGGACATATGGCTAGAAAAAACAAACCGTTGCTCCGCCTCAATGTACCGTGCTTATGGGAGTGTGGCCCATTGAGGCAGAGCAACTATTGTTTAGCTACTTTATTATAAAATTGCTTGATAAAAAAATATATTTATAATATAATTTTAAATATTAAATTAGGAGGATAAAATACATGAATAATAAATACGTTTTTATATCGGCAATAGCCATGATTGTTATCTTTATAATATATTTAATTATCAGAATTATTATAGATAATTCTGGCCCATATCCAAAGAGCGGAAGAGATACCCATGATTATTTTGGAGATGCTAGATTCGTTATATTAGATGGAGTAGATTTTGATTATAAAGCAACGTGGACACTGTATGATCAAAAAAATAATACTGCTGTTGAAGAAAGCGTGTATAATTACAAAAAAGTAAGAGACTATGTGTATGCAATAGGTTCGATGGGGTATACAAAATTAAACTATAAAATTGGGGAATATACACAAAATAAAGACATAAGTATATTTTCGGATAATGATAAAAAAATCTTTAGTGATTTGGAAGCAACTAAAGACAAAGTAGTAATAAAATAATATATTGTTATAAATAAAATCTTAATAATTTTAGGATTATTTGTTATTGTAGTTGTGATTTATGGATATAAATGCAATCTACCATATTAAGAAAAAGCCTTGATGTTGAATCCTCTCAATATCAAGGCTTTTTTCGTTTATTAATTACTCACACGAACATACACGAACATATACGAACATATACGAACATATACGAACAACCTATGCGAACATATACGAAACACCTTATAGTTATATACTAAAAATAAATTTTTTAAAATTTATTTTTAGGAGGAAATTTAGATGGAGAAGATAAAAGTAGTAATTATAAATAGCAATAAAAGTAATATCAATAAGGTTAATGAATATTTAAAGCTTCTAAAAGAAGAAAATGTAGAAATAATTACTGTTAAAAAGCATCATTATGAAATAGTAAAGAATTTAGAAGATGAGCATTTTCAAGAAAACTTAAAAAGTAGAATTATTAATATATTAGATTTAATAGGAATGCCTAAAAATAGGGTAGGATACCAATACATATTATCCGCAATATTTTATTTAAATAGAACTGGAAAAACACGTCATTTAAAATTAAGTACCATTTATGCAGAACTTATGCTTATATATCAAGGTAAAAGTATGCGCTCAATAGACAGAACAATGGAAACAGCAATTGAAGCAACTTTTAATCACGGCAATAAAAATGAGATAGATAAAATATTTCATAATATTGTTTCTAAAGAAAATGGGAAGATAAGTAACAAAAAATTTATTTACACATTAGCTGAAAGAATTAGTTAAAAAATATTTTTTCAGATTGTGATGTTTGACTATTAGTAATTTTAATGGTAAAGTAGGAATAACAATTTGTTAAATAAATTTATTATTAATGGGGGATAGTGTGAAAGAAAATTTAAAAAGAATTATTTTTATAATAATGATAATAATTATATTGATTATTGTTACATTTCTTGGTTATGTTGCATATCAAGTGGTCGGAAATCAAGGTATGTTTCTCAAGGTGTTGTAACCGCAGAAA
This sequence comes from Oscillospiraceae bacterium, assembly GCA_009778695.1. Classification (GTDB taxonomy): domain Bacteria; phylum Bacillota; class Clostridia; order TANB77; family CAG-508; genus WRFS01. Next base: position 58,257 of record WRFS01000002.1, on the reverse strand, counting down.
ACAATGTGATTATATTATATTTTAATTTTTATGCAGGTCCTGGTAGTGAAGATAGTCTTGTTCCCAACAATGATTATACAAATTGGAATTGGATACTTATTAGAGATAATAAATCATCAAACTGGAAAGTCTATGATTTTGGCGATATGTAATTCAATAATTAATGAATGAAAGGAATATTAGAAATTTATGAAAAAAATATTTTTAATTTGGATTATTTTGATGATAGCAGGTATTTTTACAGCAGGTTGTACATACGTTTCTTTTCAGCAAATAGAACGTAATAGTGCAAATCAACCTGCAGCTATGATAGCGAAGCAAGTAATATATGAATTAGAAAATGGTAAAACATTGCAAGAGTCACTTCCTGCTGATACGGATATTACTACAACAATTACTCCGTTTGTATTTATTTTTGATAATAATAAAAATCTCGTTGCATCTTCTTCTGAGAATTCAAACTTTGTATATCCTATAAGTTGTCTTGAGCAAATTGATAAAACGGGAGAAAATCGAGTAACATGGCAACCAGAACAAGGCTTTCGATTTGCCACAGTTGGAATAAAATATGAAAATGGATATGTTGTTGGGGCATATTCATTATCTGAAACTGAAAATAATACGAGCCATTTTTCTTTTACTCTCTTCATCGGTTGTGTTATATATGCTATTGGCTGTGCTTTACTTTTAATTATTTATCAATTAATAAAAAGGAAAATAAAAGATAGATGAAATATAACAATGAAACTTTTTCTCAAATTGAATTGTATTCATAATATGAGGTGTATAAAATTTTTTAATATTTTAATTAAAGGAGCAGTATATGAAGAATAAAATTTTATATTTAATTATTGGAATATTAGTATTAGTAATATGTGCAACTCTTTTTTCATATTTTAAATTTAAAGTTATTAATCCGATTTCAAGCGGAATTGGAATGATAAGAATACTATTTACAGACACAGAATATGTAGAGGTGCAGAAAAATCCAAAAATAGTTTTTTCAAAACCAACTAATGCGATGGAGTTGCTTGATACTTATATGAAAAATAGAGGATTTGAAAATATAAAAAATGAACAAATGGGAGCAATGATTGTATATAGTAATGGTAATGTAAAAGAAAGAGTCATGTTTTCAGCAAATGGATATTATTCGAAATGGGCTTGGGATTCATATGTGCAATCAGTAAACGAAAACAAACTACAAGGATTAATAGTAAGTGAATCTGGAACTGGAGAAATAACAAAAATTACTACAGGGGAAATTGCTAAAAAGTATAAGTATAATATTTACTATTATGGGTTAAAAAATGTAGATGTAAAACTTACCAATAAAACAATTGATTTGAAAGAGGCATTACAAACAAACGAAATAACAATGGAAGATATTATAGAAAAAGCAAAAAACGATGGCGAAAATGGACTACTTAAGTATTACGATTCATACGACGATGGTGGTAGCAGAATATATGAATATGAAAATTATACAATTATAAAAGTGAATAGTCTTGATGGAAATAGAGACGTATATATTGGTATGCCTACAATGAGATTATTATCTAGTACATCAGTAACAGGATATACACTGAAAGATTATCTCACGAGAACTGCTTTTAATTATTTACCAAATGAAACAAAAAAATTAGTTATTAATTCGTCTAATCCCACTATTACAAATTTAAAAATAGCAACTGCATTATATTCCTATGTAGATATTAATGGAAAAATGAAAAGTTTAAATAAAGGCAAAGAAATAATATTAGTTGATTTTACAAAAAATGTACCGTATGATCCTAATAATACAGTAGTTATATTTGATGCAGATACAAAAGCAATATTAGGGTTTGGATTAGTAGAATGATTTAAAGTTAATATTTATATAGAAACAAACTTTATGAGGAAGATATTTATTAAAAGGGGTAGATAGCTGATGTTAAATAAGTTTTTCAAAATTATATTAATAATTATATTAATGATATTAGCAGGAACAATAGGTTATTATATTGGCAACAAAACAACAATAAATACTGGGGAAATAGATAATATTATAACAAATGAAATATCAAACAGCACTGATAATAATTCAATTAATAAAACTATAAATGATTATGGACAGACTTTTTATGCTACAATAGAAAAAATTTCAGGTAATAACATATTAGTTGAGGGACTAAAAATAAACGATATTAATTATAGAGATGAATATACATTTAATGTACAAGAAAATACTATTTTATTGTGGAGAGGTACAATAATTAATATATCTGATTTAAAAGAGGGACAAACTATATCTATTACTTGTGTAGGCACTATAGAAGAAACCTATCCTGCTATAATAACTAATGTAGTTAGAATACAATTATTGAATGATGAAATATAAAAAATGAAACCTTTTCTCAAATTGAACTGTATTCATAATATGAGGTGTATAAAATATGAGAAGAATATTAATTATTTTATTTTTAGTAATTATAATAATCGGTGTAATAATTATTTATATTTTACAAAACAAAGAGAAGGTAGAAGTTGCAGATAATGTGAACAATATTATTAACACTGAAACCAACATTGACGAAGCTGGATACGATGCATATAGCAAAATTGCAAAAGAAGATATTATTAAAGATTATAGTTCTACAGAATATGTTCCTTTTGAAAATACTACAATAGAAGCAAAAGAAGACCCATCGGACAACAATGTGCTATATAATCAAAGCGATTATATAATAATTGGGAAAATTCAAACAATAGATGGTGGTACTAACTATAATCCAAAAGCAAAAATTTATATAGATGGACCTTCAACTATTGGTCAGTTAAAAGTAGAAAGAGTTTTAAAAGGCGATTTGGAAGAAGAAACAATTCCATACATTAGGAGTGGCGGAATAATAACAATAGCAGATTATCAAAAAGGATTATTTCCAGAGCAATATAGTTCAAAGAATCATTGGCTTAATAAGTTAAGTGAAAAGGAAAAAAATACTAAGTACTTGAAAGAAACATATATGGAATGGGAATTAGGAAAAACTTATTTAATGTATCTAACATACAATGATGACTTTAAAAGATATTCAGTTGGATATTTATGGTATGGAGTAAGAGAAGTAGATGTGGCTACATTAGGTTCCGATAGTAAAGCAATTAAAGTAAAAAATTATGAAACTGGAGAATGGGAAATGCTAAATGCAATAATACCAAACATGATATAAGAAAAAATGAAATAAAAGGGGTTTTAAATTTTGAAAAAATTTTTACTAATTGTAGGTTGTATTGTAATAATAATTATTGTTATAGGGAGTATAGTGTTATTGCCATTAAATCAATCTGACAATGCAAAATATAAAATAATCAAAAGTGTACCGAATATTGAGGTGGCAGTTCTTTGGGATAAACTGGATGAAGAGAGTATTTTCAATAACGATGATACAGCGATTTTTGAAGGTACAATTACTAAAATTACAAATTATAAAGTTAATTTTGGGAAATCTATTTCTGAAGGATTGTGGACTTATGCAGAGTATATGGCAGTGGTAACAATTAAGGTAGATGAAGTATTAAAAGGAGAATTATCAAATAATGATGAGGTTTCTGCAATAATATCTTTTCCTATTTCAGAAAAATTCTTGATTGATAAAACTAGTTTGGCAACTTTATTAAAGGTTGGTGCAAAAGGAATATTTACTCCAAGAAAACTTAAAGAAACTGATTACTTTGAAGAAAATGGAAAGAAGTTACATTTACTTGATTTGGCGGATTATAGCTTGGATTCTTATGGATTACGTTATGCATTTATGAACGAAGATAATGGTGTATTTTTTGATGGAAGCACAAATTCTACACTAAACGAAGGTGAAAAAACACTTTCGGATATTACAGATTATGCAGAAGCAAAAAAGTATATTGTAGAAAAATATGCATCACCAAAACTACAAGATTTAGTAGTGAAAGAATCTGGAACTGGAGAAATAACGAAAATTACTACAGGGGAAATTGCTAAAAAGTATAAGTATAATATTTACTATTATGGGTTAAAAAATGTAGATGTAAAATTTACCAATAAAACAATTGATTTGAAAGAGGCATTATAAACAAGCGAAATAACAATGGAAGATATTATAGAAAAAGCTAGCGATGACGGGGAAAATGGACGACTTAAATATTACGATGCATACCTAGATGGTGGTAGCAGAATATATGAATATGAAAACTATACAATAATAAAAGAAAATACCCTTGATGGCAATCGAGATGTATATATTGGAATACCTACAATGAGATTATTATCTAGTACATCAGTAACAGGATATACACAAAAGACGCATTAAAAAATATAACAATAAATAATTGCGAGATTTAATATATTAATATTATAGGTACAATGACTTTTTTATGAATTAAATAATAAAAGTTTGATTGTGAAAGAAAATTATATTTTTTTCAAAAAACCATTCCCTTTTATACTTTAATATGATAAAATTAAAGTACGAAAGGGAATTTGAAATGAAAAATATTGAAAAAATTGCTGAGTTAATTAAAAATAATGGATATGTAACACGAACTATGGTGCTTGATAATGATATTAATCCAAGATTTTTAACAGAGATGGTTAAAAACAAACAGATTACAAAAATAGCACCAGGTGTATATCAAGATTATAATGCGTTTGAAGACATTTTTTTTGCTAAGATTTGTAATATTCCAAAAGCTATATATTCGCATGCTACTGCTTTATATTTCCATAATTTTTCAGACAGAACACCAATATACTTTGATATTACAGTACCTCAAGGTTATAAAGGTAGATTACAAGAAGATAAAAATGTAAGGTTGTATTATGTAAAAAAAGAGTATATTAATTTAGGTGTAATTGAAATTACATCTCCTTTTGGGTTACCTATTAAGATTTATGACTTGGAAAGAACCATATGTGATATAATAAAGAAGAGAAATAAAATGGATGCAGAAATATTTACCATGGCATTAAAGCAATATGCTAAGTATAAAGGTAGAAACACAATTAAATTACATGATTATGCTAAAAAATTTAATATAGATAAAAAAGTAAGAGAATATTTGGAGGTATTAATATAAATGAACAAGGACAAATTAAAAAGCATTATAAATAAAAAGGCAGAAGGCGATAACGATATGTCAATGCAATTATATCAGATGTTCTTTTTTGAGCATATTTTGGAAAATACTAGAATAAATATGTTTGTAGAAATATCTACAGGAGATGTTATCACACCAAAAGAAATATTAATTATTCAGATATTATGAGAGCAATAGAAAAAATTATCGAGCTAATATCGTAAAAATATGAAAATGGATATGTTGTTGGGGCATATTCATTATCTGAAACTGAAAATAATACGAGCCGTTTTTCTTTTACTCTTTTCATTGGTTGTGTTATATATGCTATTGGCTGTGCCTTACTATTAATTGTTTATCAATTAACAAAAAGGGAAAAATGATAGATGAAATATAACAATGAAACTTTTTCTCAAATTGAATTGTATTCATAATATGAGGTGTATAAAATGAGAAGAATATTAATTATTTTATTTTTAGTAATTATAATAATCGGTGTAATAATTATTTATATTTTACAAAACAAAGAGAAGGTAGAAGTTGCAGATAATGTGAATAATATTATTTCTAATAATCAAGAAAATACAATTGTGGGACATAAAGATATAAGAGAGTTACCAAAAAATTATGGATTTGACGATGCAATAAAAGATAATTGTTTTGTGGCGATACATAATGAAAGATATAATAATGATATTTTAGATAAATTTATTAGTGATATTATAAATAAAAGGCCATCTTTTATTAGAATAGTTCAATGTACTACTGAAGGAGACCTTATAATTACTGATATAGATTACAAACAAGATGGGCAAGTAGAAATGTGCGAAGATACTACAAGAGATGGATATGGCAGTCAAGGATATAAGGATTATACTTTTAAATACATAGGTATTCTTGATGACTGGCTTACTGCATATGATAAGTTACCTATAACGGATAAAATGTATGCAACTGAAGAGATATTTGATATTTTACCTGTAGGAGATGCATTAAAAAATTACCTCACAAAAACAGCTTTTAACTATTTACCTGACGAAACAAAAAAATTAGTTACTAATCCTTCTAGTCCTACTATTACAAACTTAAAGATAGAAACCGATTCATATTCCTATGTAGATATTAATGGAAAAATGAAAAGTTTAAAAAAAGGTAAAGAAATAATTTTAGTTGATTTTACCAAAAATATATCAGTTATACCTAATAATGTTATGGTAATATTTGATGCGGATACAAAAGAGGCATTAGGGTTTGGATTAGTAGACTGATTTATATTAAGGGTTAAAGGGGGAACTTATCTTGAAGAATAAAATAGTTCTTATAATAGCAGTAATCGTATTTATTATTTTAGTTCTTGGCGTTTTTATTACTTTTAAGATTTTTACAAAAGACAAATATACATCAGCAGATGCAGCCTATTTTGCTAGTTTAATTCAATATAAAACAGATAGCATAAATGATAGTGAAAATCTGAATAAGATACTGGAGAACACAGAATTAAACAAATATATAACGAAAACTGAGAAAAGTGTAGACAATGGGAAAGAACATTTAACGGTTTATTATAAAGGATACGAAAATGATAAAATAGGTTGGTTTTATAATCATGAAAATTCTATTGTGGAAACAAATGCAGTTGTTTTATTTGCTCTTATAAATAACTTAGAAAAACTTACATATTTTGATTTGGATACTTCTAAAGAATATGCTTTTATGGAATATGATAGAGAAACAATGAATTCATATTATAATCAAGATGTAAGAAATTATATTAATAATCCAAATGAATTTTTAAGATATAATATAGATACTAATATTAGCAATATAACTATTTATATAAACGAATATACAAGTGATTCTATGCAAACTAGAAAAATAGAAGTAAATGATAGCAAAAAAATAGAAGAAATAGCAGATTTAATTAAACAACAAAATTTCGGAATACCAGATATGCTTACAGATTGTATGATTAATACATGGATTGATTTAAATAATGGGTATATGATAGGAGTATATTGTTCTGATACCAATAATTTAGGTGCGGTTGTTAAAGCGAATGGGAAAGATGTTTTCGAAGGTGACGGAAGTGTTGATAATACAATGATTATAAATAAAACTCTTCCAAGTGGGTTTAAAGATTATATAATGAACATTATAAGCAATGATACATCAAATATAGAAAATGAAACAAAAATACAAAACACAACTGAAATTAAAAATGATACGCAAACATATACAGATAAACAATTAATTGATATAGCATACAATTGTTTAAATGATACAATGAAAGCAGAAATTTCAAATAAAGATAATGCAGATGTGATGTATTGGTCAAAAAGTGATTATCCTGAAATGATGGCTGTTGATTTGAATGGGAATCATATAACAATTAAAGATAAGGATATTATAATTGTTTCATTTAAAAAGGCTGATGATTCTATTATGCCAAATAGAACGGATGTAGTATTAGATAATAGTACAAAAGAGATAATAGGATTACCACTTATGCTATAGTTAATTTGTATTAAATAAATTACAGCATATCTAGTAAAACAATATAGGTTAATATAAAACATTACTTAAAAATTGGGTAATGTTTTTTTCGTTTGGAACTACCTACACGAACATCTACGAAACGATACGAACAACCTACGCGAACATCTACGAAACACCTTATAGGTATATACTAAAAATAAATTCTTTAGAATTTATTTTTAAAGGGGGAAATTTAGATGGGATTAGAAATTGAAAAAAACATTGAAAGTGTTGTTGGTAATGTATTGAATTTAGCAAAGATTCCGAGTAATATAATTGGATATAAATATATTATACATGCTGTCGAATTGTTATTACATAGAGAAAATAAAGAAGAAAAAATACAGATAATGAAAGTATATAAGCAATTATCAAATGAATTCGGAAAAACTGAATGTTCGATAGAAAAAGCAATAAGGAAAAGCATAGAAGTCTGTGTTATAGATGAAGATATACCAGAATTAAATAAGATTTTTTCAGGAGCCACATTAAACAAAAAAGATAGAATTACTAATAAAACATTTATTAGTTTATTGGTAAAAAACATTATTTGATAAAGATTTAAAAAAACTTCTAAAATTCGACCCCATTGTTAAAAAAATTGTGATATGCTTGTCATAACAAATAATTAGAGATACAAAATATTTTATAAAGTTGGGAGGGATTGCTTATGAGTAGACCACCTTAGTGTTAACGCACAAAAGCTTTATTAAAATTTAATTTAAAAAGTTATAAAACAATGGAATTTTTTTAAAAGTTAAATTGTTTTATTAGGAAAGGGGTAAGAAATGAAAAAAATAAAAAAGTATATTTTAGTAATTTTAACATGTTTAATACTCATTAGTGCATTTCAGCCAATTAAACCAGTGTTTGCTGCCACAGCTACTCCAACTAATGGAAAGATATATAATCTATACAATAAAGCTAGTGGAAAGTGTCTCAACGTAAATTTAGGGAGTGATGCTAACGGAACAAATGTTATACAGTGGACCAAAGATGGTTCGTTAGAGCAAAGATTTAAAGTGGAATCATATTCTGGTGGGTATAGATTACGTGCCATATGTAGTTCAAATGGAAATGGTAGGGTGATTGATGTATATAAAGTAAATGGAGCAATTAATTCAGGATATAATGTAGATATATGGTCAGTTCCAGATGATATAGCACAAATATGGACATTTGAGAAATCAGGAGATTATTATATTATACGTCTTAAATCTAAGCCTACCTTAGTATTAGCCAGTGTTGGAACAGCAAATGGTTCCGGGGCAGGAAATGCTTCAACATCAGCAGGAAATGTTGTTGTCCAAACTTATGTTTCTGGAAATGCTAATCAATTGTGGAGTTTTAGAGAGACTAATGAAGTATGTTATTGGTATGAAGGAGGAGGTTTAGTAACAGGGAATGTTGTTAATGCAGATGCGGATTACTATTTTTCAAAAATGGGATATAAACATAGTGGCCCTAAAAATAGCGACAGTTCCACTTTTTTAGGCAATTTATCTAATAGTGACATTTTCGTATATGATGGACATGGAGAGCCAGGAACATTGTTAGGTAATGGTAGTCAAAGTACAATTGCATCTTTAAGTCTCCTATCTTCAAAATATTCATTGTCTAGTTTAGCAGATGGCAGTTTAAATAATGTAAAATTGGCTGTGTATTATGCTTGTTACTCTGGGACTCCTAGTTCTACTCCACTTGCGCCAAGCATTGTGGCAGCCACGTATCAAAAAGGAGCAAAATGTGTTATTGGTTGGAACAGTCCCGTTAGTGTATATGCCAAAGCGGCATGGAACACGGAATTTTTAAATTCACTTTATAATAAAAGCACTATAATTGCTGCCATTACAAAGGCTAATACAGAAATAAAAAAAATTTCAACATTGGGACAACTGGGTGTTGATTATTTAGTAAACGACAGAGTCACACAAGGTGACACTAATCAAAAATTGTATTAGGAGGTAAATTATGGGTAAGAAAAAGATTATATTAATTGTTTGTATTATATTAGTAAGTATAATAGTTGTATTAATTTTAACAATGAGAACTCATCATGCAACAAAAGGAAATGACAATAATAATAAAGCTAGATTTATGATTTCTTCGGATGTAAAAATTGAAGTGACTCATAAATCTAATATGAAAAATAAGGTTATTAAAGAAAACGGTGTAGAAAAAACAGTAAAATATGAGGAGACTAAATTAGGGAAAGATATTTATATTAGTTCAGATGGTGATGAGTATGATTTTTCGGGTAATGAAATGGTAAGTTTTTGGGAAGCTCCTAATGAAAAATCAACTAAAAAAGTTTCTGATACAGAAGCCGAAAAATTGGCAAAAGAGTTTTGTGAGAAAAACATAGAAAACTTTTCAAAATATACGTTATTAAGTGATAATTATGATGATACAATTGAACAACATACGGTTGTATATATGCATAAAATACAGGGATATAATACTATTGATCAAATTACGGTTTTTGTTGATAATTATAGTGAAATTAAAAGTTTTGTAGCATACTATCAAGATGCACTTGATAAATACGAAAATATAAGCATAAATAAAGATGATATCAACAATGCAGTAGAAGAAGAAATAAAAAGTAAATACAATGATACCTTAGTTAAATCTAGTATTTCAAGCGAAAACTTATCAATCATTGATAATAAATGTGTTATGATAATAGGAGTTGATGTACAATATAAAGCAGAGGCTACTTATGAAAATGGAGATCAAATAATTATTCCTTCACTTGAAACCGTGATATATGCATTAGAATAAAAATCAAGAGATAGAAACAGTAATTTCCTTAAATCCGTGATTACTGTTTTATATTTATTTTAAAATTTCAAATATTTAAAATTGATTATTACTAAAAATGTATAGCGGAAATGCAAAATTTATATTATAATTAAATAAAAGAAAGGTAAGTTTGAAGATGAAAAAGAAAGTATTTAAAACGTTGTTTGTTTTCATAATAATTATTATAGTATTGATAGTATTATTGGAGATGGCATTTTTTACTGATGTTTACAGAATGAAGAAAAATATGCCAGTATTATTTTGCACATGGGGATATTCGTACAGCCTGCCAATACTGGGTTTAACTGTAACTGAGTCTGGGACACAAGATTTAGTTAAAATTACAACAGGAATACTTGGTATGAAATATAAATATGATATTTATTATTATGGGTTAAAAAATGTAAAGGTAAATTTTGCAAATGCAACAATAGATTTAAAAGAAGCATTGTTGAAAGGTGAAATAACAATGGAAGATATTACAGGATCAATGCCAGGAATTATTTCTACTGAGGTGTATCAAGATGGTGGCAGTAAAGAATGTATATATGAAAATTATAAAATAATAAAAATGCATAATCTTAATGGTAATAACAATGTATATATTGGAATACCCGCAATGAGAATTGAATCAGTAACAAGTAATATTTAGAGATACTATTTATGAAATAGAAACATTTACAATTACTTATAAAAATTTTATCCTACCATTCTCACTGAATTGAGCTATTTCATCAATTCTGTGAGAATGGATTTTATATTCATTCTTATTATCAAATCTAAAAATAAGTGTTTTGGTATAAGTATGAATGTTTTGGTCGTGTTCTTCTATAATTAAATTTGCCTTTGTTTCATTCAAAGTCTTAAATGTAGTAATAAACCCATATCCAGTACCGCCAGTGTCAGAATGCGTGGTAATTGGCTCCGTTCCAAGATTTGCTAAAGTGTTAATTTCAAAAGGTATTCCTGTATCAGAAATGTGTATTTCATAAAAATTATCAACAACATCAAACGTAACCATAATTTTACGAACATCTTTATCATAAGAATTAACAGCAATTATGGCATTTTTAATATGGTCGGCAAGTAATATTTCTAATTTGCTTTTGGGAATAAATTTTTCAATTAGATAGTGAATAGGATATTTTAACTTAACATTAAAACTTATCTTGTTTTTAATACACTCAGATTGCATATATTCCAACATTTTATCAATTTCTAATATTTTTGTTTTAGGCAATTCGTTATTAAGTTTTATTCTTTGAGTCATTTCTTCTGAATATTCTTTTGATAAATTATCTACTAATTGTGCAATTTCGGATAGTTCATTAGAAAATTTCACATTATTATTTAATGAATAAGAAACTTTTTTTAAATAATGTTCTAATTCTGAAATTTTATGACCATATTTATGATTTATTTCTGCCAATGTCGCATTTTCTTTGATAGTAGCTTCCTTTTCTTTTTTAGTTAAGTTTATTTCTTCTTGCAATAATAAAAGTGTATCTTCTTTTATTAATTCTTTATAAAAAATGGTAAGGTTTTTCTTAATCCAAATAAAGATTCCTATTGCTATAATGATACAACCAACAAAAAGGGATTGTGTAATCACCTCATGATAATTATATAAAAGAGAATATATTATAACGATAGCACCACTTAAAATTATTCCTAATATTCCGAAACGAGAACCTCTTTTGGGATTTTTAAAAAAAGAAAATCCGATTTTCAAATTTTCTTATTTTAAATAAAAAGTATACTATTGCAGTAGATAAAATTAGTTGTAAAGCTAGAAGTGTCGAAGTTTCACTTTCATTTTGCAATATAAGATATAAAATAGAAGAAGAAACTAAAGCAGAAACAGTATAACAAATATAAGCAATTGATATTGAGAATAAAGTTATATATATTGAATGTTCTAATTTATATTTTGTCAAGTAAGCAAATATTAAATTGAGAAAAATACATAGCATAAGTATGGTAGCAAAAAAATTAAGATAATTATTTATTATAGAATATATAATAGCAAATACGGTATATGAGCATATTAATATTGAGATTTTCTTTTTTGAAATATCTTTCCATTTATAATTAATAGCTTTTAGTAGAATATATGTTGATAATAAAGAGATATAAAGACATACAATTATACTACAAATAAATTCCATAATTTTTACAATTCCTTAATAAATCAATATAATTTTTAACATTATACTATAAAAAAAATAGATGGTCAAATTGTAAACTTATCTTAACAAGTAAACAAATTGACAATCTATTTATTTTATTAAAAGTTTTTTGATTAACGAATTAACCATGTAAACATATTCCATATTGCATTCCACATAATAACTCACTCCTCTCAATTCATTGAATATTTTGATATTATTTAATTTACTATTAAATAATATAATTAAGAGGTGTTTCGTACATGTTCGTGTAGGTAGTTCGTATATGTTCGTACATGTTCGTGCATGTTCGTGCATGTTCGTGCATGTTCGTATATGTTCGTGCATGTTCGTAAACACAATAAAAAAACACTTCAATGAAGTGTTAATGTTTTTGGTATAAAAAAATATTTATATGGCTTTTTTAATTTTTTCATAATAATAGTACACGAATTCCATAGGAGTTGGAACTCCAGTATTGTAATTTATTCTAGCTGTATAATTTTCTCGTAAATGTTCTATTGAAGATTTTTTCCAAGTATCATTTATCAAAGTTTGTATAGACCTGCCTATCGTATTTGAGCACGCTGCATATTTTTTTGCAACATGCTGGAATACTGAATAATTAGGGTTAATGTTATCTTGTAACAATGCAACTAAACAATCATATAGATAACCACTACCTATTAGAGTATAGTTTATCCCGATTGCATCTAACTCTATTTTTATCATCTCATCAATTCTTTTATTTCTATCATCAAGTATTTCTTTAATAATAGGTTGGTTTTCAATTACATCATCATTGCTATTATCCGAACCTAGAAAAACAATATCGTCAATTACTGATTTTACAGAATATCCTTTTTGATGTTTATAATAAATGAAGTCTACACACTCATTGCTTAACTTTTCATACATTCTTTTATTTTTTAAACTTGTATTGACTGCAATAATGGGTGAATATGGCAAATCTAAGGCTTGTATATCTGCTAAGAAATTATATCCAGAACCAGTTCCATCAGGGAGCTGTATGTCTAAAATAATTGCGGCTGGCTGTTGAGTTTTAACAACATCAACAGCAACTTCACTTGAACTTGTCGTTGCAATTAATCTTACATCATTTCTGGTGCTTATATAATTTTCAAACTCCTCACATGTTTCTTTGTCATCTTCAACTAATAATATAGAGATACATTTCATTGAATACACCATCCTTCGACTTATTATAGCCATAGTATAGCATATTTCTTTATTAAAATCTACAATAAAAACAACAAACATCATTAAAATACATTGTACGAACATCCTCCACGATACAGCACGAACATATAAGAGGTGATAAAATGAAAGATATGTTTATTGAAGGGAGATAGGAAAATGCCTGAAAGATTTAAAAATAAAGAGATGGATTCTCAAAATATTGAAATTGGTAAAAGGATTGATTTTATTAGAACAACAAAGAAATGGTCTAAAGAAGAACTTGCAAGATTATTAAAAATAACAGGTCAACATTTAGGAAACGCAATAAAGGGAGAAGTAGGATTATCAACTAGAAAAATAATAAACTTGTCAAAAATTAGTGGATTTTCAACCGATTTCATATTATTAGGAAATACTAAATGTATTGATGAAGAAATGAAAAATTTGATAGATATAGCATATAATGCGTTAAATAAAGCAACTGCACTATCAAACTAATTTTAAAAAATAATTTAACAAGTTTAAAACTTGACTTTCTGCAAATTAAATAGTAAAATCACATTAAGTATTTTGTAGAAAGAAGTGGTTTTATGGCAAAAGTTACAAGTTTAGCATCTTATATGGGAAATAGCTCAAACGAAGTGAAAAGAGTATATTATAAGGCTATCGATGAAGCAATTAACTCAAAAGAATATAATAAATATGTACAAAAAATTGATAAAATAAAAGATGTTTTGCGCCATCATACAGTATCAGAAAAAACAATCGAAACATTAATAGAATGTGTTGAAGAAAAGGTTGCAATGGAATATGAATATGTGAATAAAAGTTTAATTAATGGGTTATCAAAAAAATAAAGAAAATATACTAACAAATGTTTTAAATAATTATAACTTATATTCTAATTCATTGAAACATTTATGTTGGGAGAAATATTGTGAAAAATATAATTAAAAATTTTTTTAAACGACAGAAAAATAATTTACAAAACTTATTTAAAAAATCTAAAAATAACTCCAAGGACTTTTTTGTTGTTATGGATAAGCTAACTAAAATGAAAATAAAAAATGAACAAATATATATGTTGTTGTGGTTTTCAGAGTTTTTAAAAGAAGTTGATATTGCCACAAACAAAGAGGAAGTAGACAATATAATTAATAAAGAAAAACAACATATTAATTCTTTAATTTTAGAAATTATGAAAATATGAGGAAGAAATTTGTATTTTAATATAATACAAATTTTTTTCTTGCACGAACATTAAAAAAATTTTTGTTTATTGTGAGTGAATATACACAAAAAAGTGAAAATAGGTGCATATAAATTAATAGGGTGATTTTATTGAAAATAAAAAACATAGAAAAAATAATTACAAAAGAATCTTATAATGAAAATGGGAAAAGCATTATAGAATTAACAAACGAGTGGATTGTTGAAAATTACGGAAAAATTTCAAAGTTTTGCAATAAAGTTGATGAAGGTGTAAAACATGTATAAAACATTACCATTTAACGCATACAACTATAATCACATGTTGCAACAGTTTAAAGATGTAATGTGGAGAATTGGGATATATGCAAGACTATCAAAAGAAGATGAAAAAAAGTATAATGACAAAAAAGATTCAGAGAGTATTCAAAATCAAATAAATTTTTTAAAAGCATGGGCAAAAGATTTTGCAATTACATGCGGAATTAAGTGCATAATATACGATATTTATATTGATGATGGATATACAGGCTGTAACTTTAACAGACCAAATTTTAACAGATTAATAAATGATGTGGAAGCAAAAAATGTTAACTTAGTATTAACAAAAGATTTATCAAGGCTAGGCAGAGATTATATAGAAACAGGCTATTATGTAGAAAAATACTTTCCTATTAAAAATGTGAGATATGTTGCAGTTGGTGATAATATTGATACATTTGATGAAACAAATGCTAATAACGATATGACACCTTTTAAATCTGTTATGAATGATATGTACGCTAAAGATATTTCAAAGAAAGTAAGAACAGCAATGTTAACGAAAATGATAAATGGCGAATCTGTTAAAGCACACGTAGAGTATGGTTTCAAAAAAGATCCGAATAATAAAAACAATATAATTATAGATGAAGAAGTAATGCATATAGTAATAAAAATATTTGATCTGTTTTATTCTGGATGGAGTAAATCTCAAATATGCAGATATTTAGACGAAACAGGAATAGAAACACCAATGGCACATAAAGAGAAAACTACTAATTATAGAAACCCACATGATAGATGTACATATAGGTGGAGTGTGGCTAGTCTTACAGAAATCTTAAAAAATAAAAGTTATATTGGCTTGTTTGTTCAAAATAAAACTAAAAAAATTAATTATAAAGTAAATAAAACGGTTTATTTAAATGAAGAGTTTAACATAGTTACTAAAAAGAAAGAGATTGCATATATAGATGAAGATGTATTTAAAGTTGTTAGTGAGAAATTAAAAAATAAATCTAATAATTGGAATTATACTGCAAATGCTGTGCCACATCTTTTAAGAGGATTAGTATTTTGTAGTTGTGGAGCAAAGGTTGGATTTAATAAAAATCATGGGAAACATTTCAGGTGTATTTGTATGAGTTACAAACGAACTGGAGGGAAATACCATTCTAACATACATATATTGGAAGATGAACTTATTAAAGAATTGGTAACACGTTTAAGAAAAAAGTTACAAGATGTTTTGAACACTAAAGATATTAATTATAAACCAAGTAAGATTATTACTGATAATTTAAAACACATAAAAAAGAAACTAGAAGAAACAGTATGTTCAACACCGGAAATAGAAGAGGCAGTAAAAGAGTTGATGGAATTGAAGGATGATAAAGAGGTAAATAGGTCAATTATTGAAAAGTTCATTGAAAGAATAGTTTTAGATGATAGAGAGATTGATATAAAATACAAATTTAGAAAAGAATAAGTGCATAATATGGTTCTCAAGAAAGAGAACTAAAAAATTACTCCAGTTTTTTACTATCATGGCCATGGCAAAAAGGGGGGATGTAATATGTGGAATTATGCAAAACAATTAGAATATCCTGTTTGTATAAGAAATAGGGAACCAAGGCTTGCAAAAGTTATTATTTCTCAATATGGAGGACCAGATCGGCGAGCTTGCGGCATCGCTAAGGTATTTATCACAAAGATTTTCTATGCCAGATCAAAAAGCAATAGCCACATTGAACGATATTCGGAACAGAAGAACTTGCGCATTTGGAAATAGTTGGAACGATAGTTCATCAATTAACAGATGGATGTACAGCTAGTGAATTAGAAGCTGCAGGATTAGGACCATATTATACTGACCATGGAGTGGGTATTTATCCACAATCAGCAGGTGGAACGCCATTTAATGCAATGTGTTTAGCAGTAAAAGATGATCCAATTGCAGATTTACAAGAGGATTTAGCAGCAGATGGAGCGATGCGATTTAGATAACAGGACTAATTTTCGTTGAAATATAAGGAAATTGTGTAGCACTAGCTTTTACAATGGTGCGATGTGATTTGGACAACATTTTGAAAAATATTTTTTTAAAACAATGTAGTACAAGCTAAAAAATAAAGGAAAAATGAACAAACTGACTGTAAAAATTATATATAAATTAATAATATTTTTAATAAAATTGCATAAAAAATACAAAAAAACATAAAATATTATTAAAAACTATTTACATTTTAGAAAAAATCACATATAATATTACCATGGAGGGATAAATATGTTAATACAATTTAGTATAAAAAATTTCATGTCAATTAAAGAAAAGGTTACTTTTAGTATGATTGCTGGAAGTGGAGACGAAAACATAGAAAATATTATAAATCCAAATAGTTCAGATAGGTTATTAAAATCTACTGCTATTTATGGAGCAAATGCTTCTGGTAAAACAAATTTTATAAGAGCTTTTACTAATAGTATTTTAACGATAAGAAAATCTAACATTAGACAAGTTAATGAGAAGCTTTTAGAAATGATACCTTTTAAATTTGATAATGAAACAAAAAATAAGCCATGTGAATTTGAATTTATGTTTATATTTAAAGATATTAAATATGTTTATGGGTTTTCGGCAGATATAAACAAAGTATACGATGAGTATTTATATAAGTATTCTTCTGCTAAATCCACGATGATATTCGATAGGACAGATGTAAAAAAATATAAATTTATACAAGCAGATAGGGGGAAATTAAAAGATATAGAAACAAAAAATACAGACAATAAGCTATTTTTAGCCACTGCAACTGCTTGGAACTATGAAAAAACAAAAGATGCGTACACATGGTTTTCAGAAAATATTGATACCTATGATAATTTTTTAGTGTTAAATGATATGATAGTGGATAGGTTTGAAAAAAGTGATAAAAATGGATTGAGAGAATTTACTATAAAACTATTAAAGGAAGCAGATATAATTATAAAAGGCTACAACTTTGAATCAAATAGTGCAAAAGGAAATAATCCATTTACATTGTTAATAAATAATATGCCAGTAACAAATGATAATGTGGAACAAAAAGAAATTAAAATTTCAACAGTACATGAAGTGGAAAGTAAAGATGGAAAATTAGAAGAATTTAATCTAGATTTATTTGAGGAATCTTTAGGAACACAAAGCTTGTTTTTCTTAAGTCCTATATTAAAAGATGCTTTTGAAAAAGGAAAGACTATTGTAGTAGACGAAATAGATAAAAGCTTTCATCCATTATTAGTAGAGTATATAATTAAATTATTTCACAATACTGAACTAAATACCAATAATGCACAAATAATATTCAATACACACGATACGCATTTACTGAACTTAAACTTATTTAGAAGAGAGCAAATATGGTTTGTGGAAAAAGATTATAAAAAAGGAGCAACTGATTTGTATCCGTTAGAAGACTTTTCTGTTAGAAAAACGGAAAATATTCAAAAAGGATACTTGAACGGTAGATATGGTGCGATACCATTTATAGCTATGGGTGATAGCCTATGGACAGAATAATAAAACAGGGTAGAGAGAGTAGAAGTAATTATGTCTGTACCTTGTTTTGAAATATGGTATTTGTTACATTTCGGCTATACTACAAAATGCTTTACATCTAATAAAAAATTGGTTTCAGAATTGAAAAGCAAAATAAAAGATTATGATAAAAGTAGTAATGTAAAAGAAAAAATATGGACATTACTAGAGAAGAATTTTTGGCATATGCAAAACAAAAAGGAGTACTATGAAAAAGAATATATTTATAATTATTGTTATATTAATTAACGTTATTCTCAGTGCGTATGTACTATTAAAAAATAATGATAATCCGGAAAAACAATTTAACGCCAAGATAATAGAGGTTCACGCGAATGGTAATCTTATTGTTGAACCAAATGAAAATGAGGAAGTAAGAAAATCGGCAGATAAAATAAGCGTTTCAGGTAATCCAAAAGTAACATGGGAAGTT
Organism: Oscillospiraceae bacterium; assembly: GCA_009778695.1. Classification (GTDB taxonomy): domain Bacteria; phylum Bacillota; class Clostridia; order TANB77; family CAG-508; genus WRFS01. Next base: position 38,978 of record WRFS01000002.1, on the reverse strand, counting down.
GGTACAGAAGTTATAGTTACATATACTGGTGAAATAATGGAAACATATCCTGCTCAAATTAATACAATAGATGTTCAAAAATATGATAAATATAACAAGTATAATAATTTAAAAATTATAGTAAATATTATAGCATTTATATTATTAATAATTGTTGCTATGGATCTAAATAATTTCAAGGGGTTTGAAATAAAAAATACAGTAATAAAAACTTTGGTTTATCTTGGATTATTAGTGTTTGGAGCATGGGTTTTCATTTATGATGTTATGGATATTCCTAAAATATTTTTTTAATTTAGAAAGGAATGTAGTATGACTGAAAAAGAATTTAGACAAGCATTACGTCGTGGTTTAGGTAATGCAATAATTGAATTAAGAAGTAACGAAAATAGGATAATCTACAAAGATATAGTGCAGTATTATTGTTTGCGTGATATCTCGTATGATTCGCAGAGTGAAGGAACAAAAGGATTTTATTTATATTCTGTTATTTGTGCATTAGAAGAAAGAAAATATTTTGAACATATTATAATTAATAAATTTATGTCGCATTGTTCCGATATCTTATTTCTTCAACTATCTGACATTTTATTTTGTTATGCTAATGACGGCAGTGAATTAGCAAAAAATACATTTCGCAAGAAATACGAGTATTTTGCGACAAAATATGGTAAACTTTCGAGAAATATATCTAAAAATATAGATGAGGGTTTTCAATGGAATGAAGTAGCTGAGAAACTCTTTTATATAGACGGATTTTCTGCATTTAAAAGATATGCTCAAGACGTGGGAGAAAACCTTAATAAAAATCCTAATAATCGTAAAATATATTATGATTTTTTAATAGATAGAGGGAAGGAAGTATTTGGGGAAAAACGAGTTGAAACTTACATGGATAAAATGTGTGAAAAGTCCAATGCAATCAAAGCTCTTATTGATGTATTAAATGAAGATAAATTATTGCGTGAACAACATGATACTAAAATTGAACAAGAAAAAATCACAGTAAATTCTTTAATTGAAATTATAAGAAAGATGGCTTTAGTAGGACATTCTCGAGCTAACATATTACGATATAGATCAACTTTTATGAGAAAGGCGTCTGAAACGGAAATTTTAGAATTAGCGAATGCTGTTTTAGATGAAGAAAATGAAACAGTAAAAGGATTATTATTAGATTTGCTTTGGCGTAAACCGTTTCCGTTAGATATAACACCTTTACTACAATATACTCAATCGGACAATGAATCACTTGTAGAAAGTTCTATTAAGGTTTTAAGTGCATTTAAGGACAATAGAATTCATGCTTTATCTATAACTCTTTTACAATCAAAAGGTATAAATTCATTTGCACTTAGCTTGCTTAAAAACAATTACAAAAAGTCTGATGATAATATGATATACTCATTACTAAAGAAATCAGCCAAAGTATCTCATCATGTTCAGCAGTGTATACGTGACATTTATACACATCATCGTTCCATAAATGTTTTTGATACTTTATTCTACGTATATCAAAAAGGAGAATGCACATTTTGTAGATATGGTATAGTTGAAGCAATGAACCATTGCAATGTTTTATCAGATGAAATTCTTAAAGAATGCCTATATGATTCTTATGAGGATACAAGAAAATTTGCAAAAAAGCTTATTGAAAAACGAAAGCTGTAATTTATATATGGGATAAGAGGTGAGTTATGGAATATGAAGAATTAAAAGCCGAGTATGAAAAGACATCAATTTTATTGAATTTAGAGGTAAATAAATTATTATTTAAAGAATTTCCTGAGTTTTATAAACAAGTAGAAGATGATTGTAATATAGATTTAGCATATGTTATGGCTGGTGAGTTTACAAGATTTTTATTAGAAAAATATAAAAAAAATGATTTAGATACAGTTAGAAGGGGTTTTGATTTTATTGAACAATTACATCTTAATAAAGAACATAAAATACGAGAATTAGCAACAATAGGATATTTAGAAAGTATGCTAGGTACAGACCTTTCAAGATCAGATAATTTTTTAAATTTTCTAGGAGTAGAGTCAAAGAAATGGTGGGATAAACTAAACAAATTTTGGAACGGGGATATAATGGCTTTAAGAGATGATAATTAAAAAAGGAGACTAAATAAAAATGAGAAATTTAAAAATATTTACAGAAAACGTAGAAGGTGAATGCATTAGCCAAATATATACATTAGTAGACCAACCTGCATTTGAAGGGGCAAAAATAAGAATAATGCCGGATACACATGCAGGAAAAGGGGCTGTAATTGGATTTACAGGAAATCTTGGAAACAAAGTAATTCCTAACATTGTGGGCGTTGACATTGGATGTGGCATGCTTACTATTAAACTTGGGAAAATTGACCTTAATTTAGAAAATCTAGATGAAGGAATTAAAAAATATGTGCCATCTGGTAGAAATAGCCAAGAGTCAACCATTGTAAAAGATGAAGATATAAATAATTTATTATGCTATAGAGAATTAAAAGATACAAGAAAATTTGCAAGACAAATTGGAACGTTAGGTGGAGGTAATCACTTTATTGAAGTCGATGTAGACGATGATGGAGTCAAATACTTAGTTATTCATACAGGAAGTAGGAACATGGGCAAGCAAGTTGCGGAGCATTATCAAGATTTAGCAATTGGACTAATGTCTGGTAAAGACGAATTATTAGAACAAAGGAAAAAGATAATAGGAGAATATAAACAAAAAGGTAAAAGGTCTGAAATACAATCGGCTATAAAAGAATTAGAAAAGAACTTTAAATTGCATGCACCGGGGATACCAAATGACCTTTGTTATTTAGAAGGTGAGTATAGAGAAAATTACTTGCATGATATGAAAATTTGCCAAGAATATGCTTCATTAAATAGAAAAACAATCGGTAAGTTAATATTAGAAAAAGTAATCAAACCTATATGCCCAGATTTACCACCATACTCAAAGATAGAACAATTTGAAACTATCCATAATTATATAGATTTAGAGTCTAATATAGTTAGAAAAGGTGCTATATCAGCAAAAGATGGCGAAGTAGTATTAATTCCTATAAATATGAGAGATGGCTCGATTATAGCTATTGGCAAGGGAAACGAAGACTGGAACTGTTCAGCACCTCATGGTGCTGGAAGGTTAATGTCAAGAAGTAAAGCAAAAGAAATGATAAAAATGGAAGATTTCGAAAACAGTATGAAAGGTATTTACACAACTTCTGTAACTCAATCTACTATTGACGAATCGCCTATGGCATATAAACCTATGGAAGAAATAATAAAAAATATTAAAGATACTGTTGAAATAGTAAAAATAATCAAACCAATTTATAATTTCAAAGCGAGTGAATAAAAAGTTAGGAGATATATGAATAAAAAAATTGTAATAATAATTGTAGTTATAGTTATTGCGCTTATTTCAATATTATTTTTATCTTATCCAACTGGGTTAATAATACCAAATAATTTATATATAAAAAATTACACTGTGCGAGGAGTGGACGTTTCTTCATATCAAGGAGATATAGACTGGAGTATTCTATCAAAGCAAAACATATCTTTTGCATATATTAAAGCGACAGAAGGAAGTAGTTTTGTTGATGATAAATTTCAGTTTAATTGGGACGAAGCTAATAAAACTGATTTAAAAGTGGGAGCATACCACTATTTTAGTTATGATAGTGATGGAATGAACCAGGCAGAGAACTTTATAAAAACTGTTCCTATAAATCCCAATTCGTTACCACCAGTTATAGATATAGAATTGTATGGAGATAAAGTTAAGAACATACCAGATAAAACAAAGACTCAAGAGCAATTATCCATATTACTTGATGAACTTCAAAATTATTATGGGAAAAAGCCGGTTATTTATGTAACAAATAAGACATATAACCTATATATAAAAGGTAATTTTGACGATTATAATATATGGATACGAAAAGTATTTTATAAGCCAAATTTATCTAATAATAAAAGTTGGACACTTTGGCAATATACTGATAAAGCAAAGTTAGATGGATATAATGGGGCAGAAAAATTCATTGATATGAACGTATTTAATGGAACTGCAGAAGAATTTGATAAATTTGTACAAGGTGATTTGAATAGTGTTGAAGATAAAGTTTAGTATGATGTCGTAACTTCAGATTTTAACAATGTAGACGTGCCTAAATATGTAAAATCAAAAGTTTATTAAAAATAAACGAGTAAACAAGTGAGGAGGTATTTATCCATTCACTTGTTTTAATTTTGAGTAAAAAGACAAAACATTTTGTAATATTGCATGAACTATAGGACATATACTTTAGAAGGGGTTCAGGTGATTAAAAAAAATGAAAGTAAAAAAGAGTGCAACAACTTTTTTAAAAATACAAATGTTGATGATAGAAGAGAAAAATTGATAGAATTTATTGCTGAAACAATAAGTTTTCAAATAAAAACAAACAAAGAAATATGATAAAACTGTTTACAAACTAACTAATAATAATTATATTATATAATTTTATAGTTAGTTTGTTTATTTTGGAAATGGAGGTTAATAGTGAAAGTCGCAATTTATTGCAGGCTATCAGAAGAAGATAAAGATAAACAAACAGAAACTGACGATAGCGAAAGCATTCAAAATCAAAAAAACATGTTAATTGAATTTTCAATAAAAAACGGTTGGGATATTTACGATATTTATTCCGATGACGATTATAGAGGTTCAGACAGAAACAGACCTGAATTTAATAGACTATTAGCAGATGCAGAAGAAAGAAGATTTGATATTATATTATGTAAGTCGCAGTCAAGATTTACAAGAGAAATGGAATTGGTTGAAAAATATATTCATGGAAAATTTATTGAATGGAATATACGTTTTATTGGATATGCAGATAATGCAGACACAGAGAACAAAGGAAATAAAAAAGCAAGACAAATAAATGGATTAGTAAATGAATGGTATTTGGAGGACATATCAAATAATATTAAAAGTGTTTTTGATACGAAAAAAAGAGCAGGGAAGCATATTGGTTCATTTGCGGTATATGGATATCAAAAAGACCCGAATAAAGAAGGACATTTGATAATTGACGAAGAAGCAGCAAAAGTAGTAAGAGAAGTTTTTGAAATGTTTGTAGCTGGATATAGCAAAACTCCTATTGCACGAATGTTAAACGAAAAGGGAATTCCTAATCCAACCGAATATAAAAGGCAAAAAGGTTTGAGATATAAGCAGGGACATAAAAATTCTACTTTGTGGAAGTACTTTAGTGTTTCAAATATACTAACAAATGAGATGTATATTGGGACTATGGTTCAAAACAGATATAAAAATGTTTCATATAAGAGTAGTAAAAAGATATGTATTCCTAAAAAAGAATGGATAAAAATTCCAAATATGCATGAGCCAATTATTGATATGGGACTTTGGAATAAAGCACAAGCATTAATAAAGCAACGATTTAAGCCATGTATGGAGACAAAGAAAATTGGTATATTTGCTAAAAAAGTAAAATGTATATATTGTGGATATTATATGAAAACATCAAAAACGAGAGAAGACCGATACCTACAATGTACCACAAAATTCATTCATAAAGGTGCTTGCCCCGGTTCGTTTGTATCATATAAAACATTAGAAAGAGCCATATTAAATGAACTAAAGTCTATGATTGAGGATTTAAAGATTAAAGATGAAGAAGTTAATCAAAAAGTTATTTTTGAAAACCGATTGCAAGGTGATGTAAACTCAATAAATCAAAATATAATAGATTACAATAAGAAAATAGATGATGCTACTGAAGCTGTTAGAAATTTATATCTTGATAAAGTGAAGGGAACAATAACTGATGACGAATTTATAGAGTTTTCAAAGGAGTTTCACGAAGATAAAGAGAAGTATAAAATACTAGTTGAAAATGCAGAAAAAGAAATTGAGCAAATAAAATTAAAACTGCAGACATCTTTAAACAAAGAGGAATTATTTGAAAAATACAAAAATATAGACCATTTAGAACGTATACATATGGATAGTTTGATTGATTACATAGAGGTAGGAAAAAGAATACCAAAAACTAAAAATCGAGAAATAAATATTTATTGGAATTTTTAATTTGTCGTTCAAATATTAGCGTACCAGAGCAAAAAGCGAGGGCTACATACGAAAAGCTAATAGATTTGGCTTGTGACAATCCAGACGTAGTAGATCCGCTAAGATTTTTAAGAGCAAGAGAAGTAGTGCATTTTCAAAGATTTGGTGAAGCACTAAGAGGAGTACAAGAAAGATTGGCAGAAAGAAAATGTTATTTGAAGGATAATAAAATGTTCGTGTAAGAAATTCTTTAATAATAATTATTCTGGGAGATAGTATGGATTTGTAAATAAAACCAAATTAATAAACAAATTATGAAAAAATGAAGTGTGTTCCAAATGTTAATTTTTTGTATAACATTGGGGGCACACTTTTGTGGCTAGCAAATAAAAAAATATGTAAAATAATACAAAATATTGACATATACCATATAAAAATGATAAAATTTTAAAGGTAGCGAGTTTTTGGGTTTATTTAAACTTATAGTCGCTAAGGAGAGAATAAGTTATGAGCAAAAAAGATGAGAAAGTCGAACAGTTTTTTAGTGATTTTAAAAAAATGTTAGAAAATACAGATAATTTTGTAGCTTGTTATTTAATAGGAAGTTATGCGTATGGCACTTATGTAGATAAAGTTAGTGATTTAGATATTACTATAATTTTCGATGGAGATAATTTTGAAAAACAAAAAAGGAATATTGAGAAGATGACCAACAAATATGATTTAGAAATACATGTTTGTTATTTTTCAAAACAATATATATTTAAAAATCAAAATTCAGATGATATTAGAAATATTTGGAATTGTAAAATAACTAATTACTTTATTTGTGGTGAGGATATATTACAAAAATTTGAACTTCCTAATGTGAAAGACTATATTAAAAATACATTAATGAATACTCTTAATGAGATAAAAGAATTAAAGGAAACAAATTTAACTAATTATCAGGATAAATATTTAGAGATAAAAAATGATATTAAGTTATATATTACACTTCGTGATGGAAAACCTTGTACAAAACAAGCAGTTGTGGTTTGCACTATGATGGCTGCTACATTTATTGCTAAAGATTTTTCTATTTATTCAGCTAGTAAAGATCATGCCATTAACAATTATAAAGATAGATATGATGATGGAATGTATATGTTTGAAATTTTTGATGCATGTAAATATAAATGGAAGTATCAAGTCCCAAAGGCAGAAGAAGATTTAAAGATTTTCGAGGAATATTGTAAATATCTAACGTATAAGAAAAATCAATTATTAGAAAAATTTAATGAATATATAGGAGAAGAAAATGAATTCAGTTTATTATGATTATTTTTTAGAACAATTAGAAAAAGTATTAAATATTCCGAGTATTTCTGGAGATTATGAAAAAATACAAGAATACATAAGAGAAGAAGTAAGCAAGTACAATTATAAATTTATTAGTTTTAATAAAGGTGGATGTTTAGTTGAACTCGGTGGAGAATCTAATCCGATTGTAATAAATGCTCATGCAGATACATTGGGATTAATGGTAAAAAACATTAATAATGATGGTACAATACAAATTACTAATATTGGAAGATTACCAGAATATGCAGTAGAAAATGCCAATATTAAAATTAAAACTTATAAAAACAAAGTTTATACAGGTACAATTAGACGTAAATGGTCATGTATACATGTTACTCCATTGGAATTAAGAAATGAAGCAGCTTCTTATACTGGAAATTTGTGTTTACAATTAGATGAAGATGTGAATTGTTATCAAGATGTGATTAATCTTGGTATTGGATGTGGAGATATTATTAACATAGACAATAAATTCCAAGTTACTAATAGTGGACATATTAAAAGTTATTTTCTTGATAATAAAGTTAATATTGCATTAGTGATTACATTGATGAAATATTATTATGAGCAATTAAAAGATAAAATTGAAAGAAAAGTATATATTCATATTTCTATGCATGAGGAAGTAATGCATGGTGGTGCATGCGGGATTCCAGATGATGCGGCTGAAATATTGAGCTTAGACGTAAGTTGTGTATGTGAAAACCAAAATTCCAATGAACATGCTGTTTCAATATGTATGGCAGATTCACGATTTCCTTACAATCGTGATATGATAAAGCAATTAATTAATGTTGCTGAAAGAAAAAATATCAATTATAGAAGAGATATTTTTATACCAACTTATGGAACAGATGCGGATATTGCACTTTTAGCAGGATATGATTTGAAACATGCATTAATTGGTCCAGGAGTTGTAGGTACACATAGTTATGAACGTACTCATTATGAAGGAATAAAAAACACATTTGATTTATTAATAGGTTATTTAGAAAATTAAAAGGAAGTAAAAGAGAAATATATGTACAATGTTGGATTAATTGGATTAGGAATGTCTGGAATTAGATTCATAAGGGCATTAAATTATTTACACAAACGTGATTATTCATTTTCTTTAGTAGGAGTTTATGACAGAAATCAAGATAATTATGATTTATTAAAGGATGATGTAAAAACATATAATTCATTATCAGAATTTATGGAAAAAGATAATTATGATATGGTTATTGTTTCAGCTAATGAGGAAGCTCATTATGAAATTTTAATGAATTTAAAGAAAAATTTAAAACATTGCAAAAAATACATTGTTGAAAAACCACTTGTATCTAATTCTACTGAATTAACTGAAATTTCTTCTATATTTGAAAACTCTGAGATTATAGTTAATTATGTTGAAAGAAATAGTCAAATTATAGAAATGGTAAAAAATTATATACAGTCAAACAATTTAGATATAATACGAATGCATTTCCTTTGGGGAAAATGTCGATTATATGATTCTCGCCCAACAATAGGAGCGAGTTCTGAAATAGTACATCCATTGGACTTATGTTTTTACCTTTTAAATACATATAATAATGATGAAATTAATATTGTTCAAGGGAACTATATTAAAAGTGATTATTCTGTTTCTGGTTCTGACATTCTAGATACAATAGATATTGCCATGTTGGTTAAGAATGAAATTATTATATCAGGCAGTAGTTCTTTTCTTTGGAGTAACAGGAAAAGAGAAATATCTTTTTATCTTCAACCTAATGATAAAAGTATAGATGTTAAATATATAATACACATGTATTTCGATTCTCCTAGATGGGATATTGACGGATATATTATATGTAAAATAAAATCTAATGGCGAACGAGAAGAAGTATTAAGTTATACTACATCGAATTCTGATGATAATGAAACTGTGTGCATTAATAAAATAATAAAGTTCTTAAGAAATGTTGAAAAAGAATTAGAACAAAATATTATTATTGATGAATTACACCATTTGGAACAATCATATTGCATTCAAAAGATTATGGATGATATAAATAATTCATCTACATATTTAAGTAATCACATATTTCAATGCAACAATGAAAATAATCGTTATAATAATATAAGAGAATATATTAAATCAGTAAAAGATGAGAATTATAATTCGATACTAGATACTGGTTATTAATTGGAGGCTAAGAAATGGATAAATATGTGCTTGTAGCAGGTTCTGGAATTAGTGGAATTGGAGCTTCGAAGTTATTACTTAAAAGAGGAAAGAAAGTAATAGTATATGATAAAAATATTAACTTAGATAAAAATGACATCATTTCTAAGATTAATATGAATGATATCCGAAAAGATAATTTTGAGGTGCTTTTAGGGGAAATAACAAAAGAAGTAATTGATAAGATTGATTTTTGTGTCATTAGTCCAGGAATAAGTTTAGAAGAAGTATTTGTTAAGGCGTTAAAAGAAGCCAATATTCCTATTTGGAGTGAGATAGAGTTAGCTTATAAATATGGCAATGGCAAAATTGCTGCCATAACTGGTACCAATGGAAAAACAACAACAACAGCATTAACAGGACAGATTTTAAGTAAGTATTGTGGAAAAGAAAATACGTTTATAGTAGGGAATATAGGAATGCCTTATACAGATGAAGCTTCTTATATGAATGAAAATTCAGTTGTGGCACTTGAAGTTAGTAGCTTTCAATTAGAAACAATTATTAACTTTCATCCAACAGTTAGTGCAATTCTAAATATTACTCCCGACCATTTAGATAGGCATCAAACAATGGAGAATTATATTAAAATAAAAGAATCAATTATAAAAAACCAAAATTCTAATGACACTGTAGTGCTAAATTATGAGGATATTGTTTTACGTAATTTTGGTCAAAGTAATATTAAACCAAAAGTGATTTTCTTTAGTAGTAAAACGGAATTGACAGATGGTTTATATTTAGAAGATGAAACTATTTTTTGGAATAAAAATAATGAAAAGTTAATAATAGGAAAAACTTCTGATTTTAATTTAGTAGGACAATGTAATTATGAAAATATTATGGCGGCTGTAGCAATCACATATTCCATGGGTGTTCCATTAGAAATTATTAAAAATGAAATTTGTAAATTTACTGCTGTAGAACATCGTATTGAATATACAGCCACAAAAAATGGAGTTACATATTATAACGATTCCAAAGCAACTAATCCAGATGCAGCTATTCAAGGAATAAAAGCAATGAAAAACCCTACCATTTTAATTGGTGGCGGATATGATAAAGGCTCGGAATATGATGAATGGATTAAATATTTTAAGAATAAAGTTAAATTATTAATTTTATTAGGACAAACAAAAGATAAAATTGCTGATTGTGCTAAGAAGTATGGATTTAATAATATTGTCTTTGTAGAAAGTATAGAAGAAGCAGTGAGTATAGCTGAACAAAATGCTGTTAAAGGTGATTCAGTATTACTTTCTCCTGCTTGTGCAAGTTGGGATATGTTTAAAAGTTATGAAGAACGTGGGAAAATATTTAAAAAGTTAGTAAATAAATTAGATAAGTAAAAAATATGGGGGATTTATGAAAAAACTACTAATTATTGGTGGCCCACAAATGGCGTGTAATATAGTGCATAAGGCTCATGAAATGGGATTATATGTAATAGTTACTGATCAATTTCCGGAAAGCCCTGCAAAAAAAGTTGCTGATGAGCATTATATGGTAAGTACATATGATATAGATGGGTTAGTGAAATTAGCCAAAGAACATAAGGTTAATGGGATAATAACAGGGTATATTGATTCTATTTTACCTTATTATCAAAAAGTTTGTGATATCTTGAATTTACCTTGCTATGCGACAGAAGAACAAATAAAAATTGCGAATAATAAGGACTTGTTTAAAGAAACATGTAAAAAATATAATGTCCCAATTGTACCTCAATATAAAATAGACAAATCTTTAAATAATATTGATTCAATAAATATAGAATATCCAGTAATAGTTAAACCAGTGGATAATAGTGCAAGTAGAGGAATCTCTGTATGTTATAATAAAGATGAGTTAATTGTTGCATGTAAAAAGGCTATTTCTTTTTCTAAAAGAGAAACATTTATTGTAGAAAAGTTTATAGATGCAGTAGGTATAAATGTAGAATATCATTTGAATAATGGAGAAATTCTTTTGGAAACCATTATGGAAAAAAGAGTTAATAAATTTGAAGATTCTTACATTTTTTTACCTAGTGTTTTTCTATATCCGTCAACATTTATTACAAGATATAAAGAAGAAGTAAATGATTTAGTTATTAATATGTTTAAAGAATTAGGAATGAAAAATGGAACTTTATTTATGTCAGCATTTGTTACTCCAGATGAAATCTTATTTCATGAAATGGGATATCGCTTAGGAGGTGCAATGGCATATAAGTATGTAGAAGCTTGTTGTAATTATAGTCCCATGGAATTATTAATTAATTTCGCAATTAATGGAGTTATGAGCAATAGTTCATTAAAAGAAAAAGTAGACGCTAACTATAATGGAAATGTATGTGTTGAACTAATACCTACTTTAAAACTAGGTGATATAGAAAGCATATTGGGATTAAAGGATGTTGAGAGTCTAAAAGAGGTAATTCATATAGAACAAAAACATTTCGTGGGTGATTCTGTAAATATTGCTGGCTCGTATGATCAAATATTAGCTAGAATATTGATGTTAGGAGATATAGAAAAATTAATTAATAATATAAATTTTATAAACAAAAAAATAAATGTAGTAAATACAAAGGGGAATAACCAAATTCTCAATGTATATAAAGGAGAGGATTTATATGAGTGGTATGAGAAAAGGAGAAGAATCATTAAATGAGACAAGTAGTTTTCTTGAAAGTATAGGGTTACCTGCAAAAGATGTCTATGAACTACCAACATCAAATAAAAGCTTTGATGACAATGCACAGTACAGAATTGAGGTACCAACTGTTAATAGCATTGAAACATGTAAAACAATATTTGAAGAGGCTACAAGATTAAATATAACAGTAAATAGAATTGATGAAACCTTAGGAACATTTAGGCATACTAAACAGGAGTTAATGGAATATGTTAAAGTTTGTAAAAATTATGGAGCAGAATTAAATTTATCTGTTGGACCTAGGGCGATTTATGATGTTAGTGCTACTAGATTAAGTGAGCAAGGTAAAATGATAGCATATAGATTGCGTGGACAAGACCAGATAATCAGAGCAATAGAGGATATAAAAAGAGGAATTGATATTGGCTGTAGAGGGTTTATTATCTATGATGAAGGATTATTGTGGGTATTAAATGAAATGCGTAAAGGGAATAAGTTACCCCCAAATATTAAATTTAAAAATTCAGCACATAATGGTCATGGTAATCCTGCAAGTTTTAAACTTTTAGAAAAAATAGGAGCAAATTCAATAAATCCAGTAAGAGACTTATCACTTCCAATGATAGCAGCATTAAGAGCTTCTGTAAATGTTCCGCTCGACTTGCACGTGGATAATCCTATTCAATCTGGAGGGTTTATCAGAACATATGAAGTTCCTGAAATAATTCGTATTGCTTCTCCAGTGTACTTAAAAACAGGTAATTCTATGCTAACAAAACATGGTCAGATAACGGGCAAAGAGGATGCTGTTAATATGATGAAACAGGTTTGTATTGTTGATGAAATAATAAAAGAATATTATCCAGAAGCAATACAAAGCAAAAATGGCGGATTAAATATGTGTATCCCGGAATAAGGAGTTAAAAATGGAACTAATAGAAAAATTTGAAACCAAAAATCAATATAAAACTAAAAATTGGGACACAGAGCATACCTTTAAATATCTTTTTAAATCAGATGATAAAGTAATTGAAATAGGTTATTTTATACATTTTAAAGATAATCAAGAGGTAAAGAAAGTAATAGAATTATCATCAAGTTATGGTTGTCCCATGAAATGTAAATTCTGTGCTTCAGAAGTTATAGAAGATTTTAAATTGATAACATCAAAAGAACTTATAGAAATTGTAGATTATATTTTTAATGATAATAATATAGAAGAAAATGCAAAAGTTTTACTTGCTATAACAGGGATTGGAGATCTAACGTTTACATTAAAAAATGTAATTAGTTTTATTAATGATATTTCCAAAAAATATAAAAATCTACGCTTTGATGTTTCGACTATAAAATTAAATTCCGAGATATTAAAAGAACTTGAACAGTTTAAAAATAAAGATTTAATAAGAAATGTGCAAATTACTTTTGTTTCAGATAAAGAAGATATTAGGAAATTAATTCCATATATGGAAGATAGAATATATTCATTTAGCAATATTGCTGAACTTATGAAAAATAGCATGCTATCTAATTTTAGAATTAACTATGTTATGATAAAAGGTGTAAATGATAATAATGAAATGTGGTCTAAATTTATTAATAATCTAATTTTAATTAAAGATAAAATTAAAGTTAGAATATCAAAGCTTAACGAAACGAAATCATCTCAAAAATATAATTTAAAACCTGCTGATATTTCTGATATGGAACAATTTAGTAAACTTTTAACTGATAACGGAATTGCAAATTATATGTTTTATTCAAGTAAGAATGATAATATGAATTGTGGTCAATTAATATCTGAAGTTTGTACTGAAACAACTAGTTGTGAATGTGAAAATGTATAAAAGATATTTAAATATTGAATTTATAAATAGGATATATATAGCTACAATAAAAGCAAACTTTTTTTCAAAATTTGGTAGCGAGAAGTGGGCTCGAACCACCGACCTAGCGGGTATGAACCGCTTGCTCTAGCCAACTGAGCTATCTCGCCATTTCAAATACAAATATAATTATAAATGCAAAAAGTAGATTTGTCAAGAAAAAAGTAAGTAAAATTGTAAAAAAACTATTGACAATGCTAAAAAAATTGTAGTATAATAACAAAAGTGCATGAAAGTGCAAACAAGATAGATATGACAATAGAGTGAGGGACCCCTCACTCTTTATGATTATATGAAAGGGATGATTAATAAAAATGAAAAAAGTAGATTACAAAGAGTTAATAGCAGCGATGGATGAATTAGAAAAAGAAAAAGGTATAGAAAAAGCATATCTAATAGAAGCATTAGAAACAGCATTGATAACTGCGTATAAAAAGAGCATAGATTCAGATGTTAATGTAAAGGTATCTATAGAAGAAGAAACAGGTGAAATGCATTTATTTATAATAAAGACAGTTGTAAAAGAAGTAGAAAAACCAGATTTTGAAATTTCATTGGAAGATGCTAAAAAAATAAAGAAAAAGTATAAATTAGGCGAAGAAGTGTACATAGAGATTATTCCGGAAGAATTTGGAAGAATTGCTGCACAAACGGCTAAACAAATTGTAATACAAAAAATAAAAGAAGCAGAAAGAAACCTAGTGTTTTCAGAGTATAATGATAAAAAGGGAAGTATAGTTACTGGAATAATACAAAAAATAGATAATTCAGCAGTAGTTATAGATTTGGGAAGGCTAGAAGGAATAATGCCTACAAAGGAACAAATGCAAACTGAAGAATATACAGTGAATCAAAAAATAAAAGTATATGTTGTATCAGTTGAAAGAGGATATAAAGGAATTCCGCAAGCTATTGTTTCAAGAAAGCATCCAGACTTTGTTAAAAAATTGCTTGAATTTGAAATACCAGAAATTTATGAGGGAATAATAGAAATAAAAAGCGTTGCAAGAGATGCAGGGTCAAGAAGTAAAGTTGCGGTATATTCTGCTAATCCAAATATCGATCCAGTTGGTTCGTGCGTTGGGCAGAAAGGTATTAGAATTCAAAATATAATAAAGGAACTTAAAGGTGAAAAAATAGATGTTATAGAATGGAATGAAGACCCAGCCGTATTTATAGCGGCAGCATTATTGCCAGCACAAGTATTAGCAGTAGATATAAAAGAAGAAAAAGTTTCACAAGTTATAGTACCAGATGACCAATTATCTTTGGCAATTGGTAAATTTGCTCAAAATGTTAGATTGGCAGCAAAATTAACTGGTTGGAAAATCGATTTAAAAAGTGAAACAGAATTTAGAAAAATTTTAATGGAACGGAAATCGGAGACCAGATATCGGAATCAGAAGTCGGAGACCAAATGTCTGAAATAGATGAAAAACGTAGGGGCGAACATCGTTCGTCCAGAAACAGAAATTGTAGAGACTGAAATTGTAGGAGAAATTGTAGAAACAGAAAAGCCAAAAAGAACAAGAAAAGCTAGTACTAAAATGGAGGACGTGGAAAATAAGGCAGAAGCAAAGCCAAAGAAGGCAGTAACAAAAGCCAAGGAGACAGAAGAAAAACCAAAGAAGGTAGCAGTAAAAGCAAAGGACTCAGAAACAAAATCAAAGAAGGTAACAACAAAAGCAAAGAAGGCAACGGAGTCTAGTGCAAAAAAGAAGGAAGAAGTAGAAGAAAAGCCAAAAAGAACAAGGAAAACAAGTACTAAGAAAAAAGATGTATAATTGGAGGAAGAGATGGTATATATACCACAAAGGACATGTATGGGTTGTGGAGCAAAAAAAGAAAAGCAGGAATTATTAAGATTAACAAAAAATAAACAAAATGCAATAAATACAGATCAAACAGGAAAAAATGAAGGACGAGGAGCATATATTTGTTATAATGTGGATTGTTTGAATAAATGCATAAAAAACAGGCGATTAGAAAGAAATTTAGGGATAAAAATAGAAAATGAAATTTATGAAAAATTAAAAGGCGTAATTCTTAAGTGGGAGGGATATAGTTGAATAAGATGAAAGTACACGAGTTAGCAAAAAAATTTAATATTAGTAGCAAAGAAGTAATAGAAAAAGCATCAGAATCTGGAATTGAACTGACAAGTCATATGAGTGTGATTGAGGGTGCAGACATTAAAAAAGTAGAAAAAGCTATTACTGGCACTGGTGTTGTCAAAATGAATACCAATAAAAAGCCATCTTCAAAAGAAGATAAGCCTACAGTTAAAAAAGAAAAATCAACTAAAAAGGAAGATAGACCAGTTATTATTAGGAGAGAAGTAATAATTTCTGATGATCATGTTCAAACAGAAGTTAAAAAACAACCAGAAAAAAATGTTAATAATTTTGAACAGCCAGCGAGAAAGACAGATTATAATATTGTGTATCGAAATAAGGTTCAAAAACCTCTTACAGTAAGTGAATTGTTCGGATTAAAACCAACAGAATCAAAAAGTGAAGATGTTGTCCCTCCAAAACAAGAAGAGCCAATAAAAGAAATAGTAGAAGAAAAGAAGGTTATAGAAAATGTAGATGATACCAATAAACCTTTAACAGAAGAAATTTCTAAACCTATACAAAATATAGTGCCTAAAGCTGATTTGGCAAGTGCACAAAGCAATGTAGCTGATAAATGGGTTAACAATAAACCAAGATATCAAGATAATGTGAATAATAAAGGCTTTAACAAAAGACCATATAATCAAGATAACAGAGGGTTTAATAATAAACCTGTTTTTCAAAACAGAAATGATGGATATAGACCTGATAATAGATTTAATAATTCAAATAGACCAAGTAAGCCTGGGTTCAACAATAGACCAGATAAGCCTGGGTTTAGTAATAGACCGGATAAACCTGGATTCAATAATAGACCAGATAAACCTGGATTTAATAATAGGACAGACAGACCTAGATTTAATAATAATAATAGACCTGGATTCAATAACAGACCAGGATTCAATAATAATAATAGACCTGGATTCCAGCAAAATCAAGGGTTTAATAGAAATAACCAAAACAGGCCGGGATTTAACAATAGAAGACCTTTAGACAATTATGGATTTGAAAAAAATATAAAAGACATAATGTCTACTGAAACTATGGAAAAGGAAAATGTTAGAGAATATAGAAATAAAGCAATAGATAAACAAAAATTCAATAACAAATTTGATGAGAGAAAGACTAAAAAACAAGCCAAGTCAAAAAGAAATAATGATGAAATTAGCACAGGTAAATTGAAAGATTTAAAGCAATCCGACAAATTATCGAGCATGTTTAACGAAGGTTCGATGTTAGATTATTATGATTTAACAACTGAAAGAGGTAGAAAAGGAAGAAGAAGAAATACACAAGATAAGGTAGAGAACAAACAAAAAATATTTAGATTAACAGATATAACAATTGGCGAAAATATTTCAGTCAAAGATTTAAGTATAGAGTTAAAGAAAACAAGTGCAGAAGTTATAAAAAAACTATTTGACTTAGGTATAATGGCAACAATAAATCATGATTTAGACTTCGATACAGCTTTTCTTGTAGCACAAGAATTTGAAGTTAATGCAATTAAAAAGGAAATAGTAAAAGAAGAAGATATTTTATTTGATGAAAGTGTTGATGAAGAAAGGGATTTAATTGTAAGACCACCTGTAGTAGTAGTGATGGGGCATGTAGATCATGGGAAAACTTCACTTTTAGATACAATTAGAAAAACAAACGTGATAGAGGGTGAAGCTGGAGGAATTACACAACATATAGGTGCGTATAAGGTATCTATAAATGGTAGAGAAATAACATTCCTAGATACGCCTGGTCATGAGGCATTTACAAGTATGAGGGCAAGAGGTGCACAAATAACAGATATAGCAATATTAGTAATAGCAGCAAATGATGGAATAATGCCACAAACAATAGAGGCAATTAACCATGCAAAAGATGCTAATATTCCAATAGTAGTTGCAATTAACAAAATAGATTTAGAAGGTGCAAATGTAAATAAAATAAAAGAAGCATTGACAGAATATGGTTTAGTTTCAGAAGAATGGGGAGGGGAGACAATATTTGTTCCTATTTCTGCAAAATTAAACACAAATATAGATAAATTATTAGAGATGGTATTATTAATTGCAGATATGAAGGAATTAAAAGTAAACCCTAATAAACAGGCAAAAGGTGTTGTAATAGAAGCAAGGCTTAGTAAAAGAAGAGGACCGATTGCCTCAGTATTAGTTCAAAGGGGAACATTAGATGTAGGAGATACAGTTGTAGTCGGATCAACAATTGGTAGGATACGAGAAATGACAAACGATAAAGGACAAAAAGTAAGAAAAGCAGGACCTTCAACACCAGTTGAAATAACAGGTTTATCAACAGTTCCAGGAGCTGGTGAAGTTTTTTATGAAGTTAGTAATGAAAAGGCAGCAAAACAATTAATTGAAAGAAGAAAAAGACAAGTAAGAGATGCTCATTTGAAATCTGGTTCAAAAGTTACAGCAGAAAACTTATTAGATGTAACAGCACAATCGAATGTAAAGACAATATCTGTAATTATTAAAGCAGATGTTCAAGGCTCTGTTGAAGCTGTTAAACAAGCATTAGAAAAACTAACAACACCAGAAATTAAAATTGCAGTAAAACATGCAGGTGTTGGTGCAGTAAATGAATCTGATATTCATTTAGCAGAAGTATCAAATTCAAGAATAGTAGCATTCAATGTGTTAGCAACTCCAACAGCGAGAAGTTTAGCAGAAAAATCAAAATTAGATATAAAACCATATTCTATAATTTACAAAGTGATAGAAGATATAGAAAGAGCAATGAAAGGGTTAAAAGAACCAGAATATGAACAAAAAGCTATAGGAACAGCAGAAGTAAGACAAGTATTTAAAGTTTCAAATACCGGAACTATTGCTGGATGTTACGTAACAGCTGGCAAAGTAGTAAGAAATGCCATTATAAAAGTAATGAGAGATGGAAATGCTATACATGAAGGCAAAATTTCAACATTAAAAAGATTTAAGGATGATGTAAAAGAAGTAAATCATGGATATGAATGTGGCATTCAAATAGCAGATTACAACGATGTGAAAGAGGGCGATATACTTGAGGTTGCCGTACTAGAAGAGGTATCTAAATAGTAGAGTAGCGTAAAGAGGTTAGTAGTGTACTTTTCAAAAAGTGCCCGACAGCCCTTTGAGGCATACGGATTACCCCTTGACCTGGAGGGACTTTTTGAAAAGTACACTACTAACCTCTGGAAGCGGACTATTTATAGTAAATATTAGGAGGAAATTATGAAAGAAACCAATCGTATGAAACGCGTAAACGAAGAATTAAAGCGAGACATAAGCAATATAATTAATTATGAACTGAATAATTCAAAAATAACAGGATTAGTAAGTGTTACAAACGTTAGAGTAACACCAGACTTTAGATACGCAAAAGTTTACGTCAGTATACTAAATTCAAAAAACACAAAAGCCACATTAGCAGCATTAAAGCAATCTGCTGGACACATAAGAAGTGAGCTTGCAAAAGAAGTAAGCTGGAGACTAACGCCAGAAATTGTATTTGAATTAGACGAAACGCTAGAATATGGTGCAAAAATAGATTCTATAATTAAGGAAATAACAAAAGACTTAAAGAAGGAGGAATAAATTTTGACTTTAGATAATATTAAAGAAGAAATAGACAAGGCTGGGACCATAGTAATAGTAACACATGAAAATCCAGATGGAGATGCCATAGGAAGTAGTTTAGCAATGTATATAATGCTAAAAAATATAGGTAAGCAAGTCGAAGTTATAATTCCAGAAATACCAAAAACATTTAATTACTTGCCATATATAAATGAAGTAAAAACAAAAGGAAGTATAGAAAAGCACGATTTAGCGATTTCAGTAGATTGTTCAGATATAAAAAGATTAAACGGATTTTCTGAATATTTTGAAAATGCAAAAAAAACCATATCAATAGATCATCATAGCAGTAATACTATGTTTGGCGATATTAACTATGTAAATCCTGTGGCACCAGCCACAGCACAAATTTTGGTTTCGATGTTTCAATATTGGAAAATTGAAATTACAAAAGAAATAGGAACATGTTTAATTACCGGAATAATAACAGATACAGGTGGATTTAAATATGCTACAGTAACACATGAAACATTTGATTTCGCTTCATGGTTATTACAAAATGGAATACATATTTCACAAATATATGAAAACTGTATGCAAGTAATTTCTAAATCAAGGTTTGAACTAACTAAAATAGCAGTAGATAGATTAGAGTTTGTTGAAGATGGCAAAATTGCTTTCACATATATCAATAAAGAAGATGAAAAATTGGTTAATGCAGATATTGGAGACCATGAAGGAATTGTGGAACAAGGCAGAAGTGTAGAAGGAGTAGAAGTTTCAATCTTTTTAAGAGAAACGGATAAAGGATATAAAGTATCATGCAGGTCAACAAACGATGTTAATGTTGTGGACATATGCAGCATTTTCGGCGGAGGTGGTCATGCCAGAGCCGCTGGCTGTACATTGCCTTATTCACTAGATATTGCAAGGGACAAGATAATAAGTGAGACGAAGAAACATTTATAGGGGGAAATATATGCATGGCTTAAGTGAAGAAACATATAATAAAATAATAAAATTAATAAACAAATATCCAAACATACAATTCAAATTATTTGGCTCAAGAGCAAAAGGAAAAGAAAAATTCAATTCGGATATTGATATAGCAGTATTTGGGCAATTGCAGGGAAAAGAAATATTTAATATAAAAAACGATTTTGATTTATTAGATATACCATATAAAATTGATTTAGTATTTGTAAATGAAATATCAAAGCAAGCATTGTTAGAAGTCATATTAAACGAAGGAGTTGATTTTTAATGACAAGGTTTATGGAAAAGTTGCAAGATTTTAGTAAAGCTTTAGAAAAATTAAAAGAAGGATTAGCTGAAGAAGAAACTGAAATTGCCATAGATGGCGTAATACAAAGATTTGAATTTACATTTGAATTGGCATGGAAAACACTAAAGGAATATCTAGAAGAGCAAGGTTTTTTTGAAAAAACAGGTAGCCCAAGAGAAGTTATCAAGACAGGCTTTCAAAAAGGCGTTATTGAAGACGGAGAGCTATGGATACAAATGATGTTAGACAGAAATGGAGTATCACATATGTATGATGAAGAAAAATCAAGAGAAGTGTATGAAAGCATAAAAAAGACTTATGTGCAATTATTTGAAAGGCTAGAAAAAGAATTGAAAGAGGAATAAACAAATGGAATATAGGATAGTACTGGCATCGGGGTCAGCTGCTAGAAAAGAATTATTAGATGAAAATAATATGAAGTTCGAAATAATCCCAAGTGGTGCAGACGAAGAAGAATTAAATAGAAGTATTGTTGATCCGAGGGAATTAGTGGAAAGATTATCATATATAAAAGCAATTGATGTTTTTGATAAAATAAAAGACGAAAATAAAAAACTAATTGTAATAGGAGCAGATACAGTTGTATACTATAATGGAAAAATCTTAGGAAAACCCAAAAACAGTGAAAACGCAATTGCCATGCTACAAGAACTACAAGGTAATATGAATACGGTGTACACAGGAATGACGGTAATAATAAAGGATAATGATAGCCTTACCAAGGAAACATCATGTAATAAAGGAGATGTATACTTTAAACAAATGACTAATCAAGACATATTAGATTATGTCGCAACAAATGAACCATTAAGTAAAGCAGGAGGATATGCAATTAAAGGAATAGCGGGCATGAAATATATTGAAAAATATGTTGGAGATTTTGATACTATAGTTGGTCTAAATATAACAAAATTAAAAAATATATTAAATCAGTATTTAAAAAATGTAGAAGATGTAGAAAGAGGATGATTACAATTTTAGATGGAGTAATATTAATTAACAAAGATACACGGCATGACATCACATGATGTAGTAGCAAAATTACGAAAAATATTGCAAACCAAGAAAATCGGACATGCAGGCACATTAGATCCACTAGCAACAGGAGTGTTGCCAATACTTGTAAATAAAGGAACAAAACTTTCACAAAAACTAATGGAGCATGACAAAACATACATTGCAACAATACAATTAGGCATTAAAACAGACACAGGCGACATCACAGGCAATGTGATTGAAGAACGGTAAACATGTAGGGGTCGACGTCCTCGGCGACCCGATTGCCGAAATTCAAAACATACTAGACACCTTCATAGGTGAAACACAGCAAATCCCACCAATGTATTCAGCAATAAAAATAAACGGAAAAAAATTATACGAATATGCACGAGAAGGAATAGCAGTAGAAAGAAACCCAAGAAAAATAACTATATATAAAATAGAATTAATAAATTTTAATGAAGAAAAGAAAGAATTAACAATAAAAGTAGAATGTTCAAAAGGAACATACATAAGAGTTTTAGCCGAAGACATTGCCGAAAAACTAGGCACAGTTGGAACAATAAAAAATTTAGAGCGAACAGTCGTAGGTGATTTTAAAATAGAAGATGCAATTCGCATTGACGAATTAGAAAAATTAAATATAGAAGAAATAAACAAATATGTAATCAATGTAGAGTAGTGCGAGGGGTTTAGCTATATAATTTTTCAAAAAGTACCCGACAGCCCTTTGAGGCATACGGATTACCCCTTGCCCTGGAGGGATTTTTTGAAAAATTATATAGCTAAACCCCGGGAACGGGCAATTGCAAGTAAATATTAATATAAACAAATTTTTTTAGGAGGAAAGAAAATGGGAATCATTAACAAAGTATTTGGGTCATACAGTGACAAAGAAGTAAAAAGGGTAATGCCGACGGTTGCAAAAATCAACGCATTAGAGCCAGAAATGCAAAAACTAAAGGACGAAGAATTTATTGAAAAAACAGCCAATTTCAAAAAAAGGCTAGCAGAAGGAGAAACACTAGATGACATATTACCAGAAGCATTTGCATTGGTAAGAGAAGCATCAAAAAGAGTATTAGGAATACGCCACTTCGATGTGCAGTTAATTGGTGGAATAATTTTACACCAAGGAAGAATTGCCGAAATGAAGACAGGTGAAGGAAAAACTTTCGTTGCAGCACTTCCGTTATACCTAAATGCATTATCAGAAAAAGGATGTCATTTAGTTACAGTAAACGAATATTTAGCAAAATATCAAGGTGAAATGCTAGGAAAATTATATAAATTTCTTGGCTTATCAATTGGTATTGTATTAGCTGGAATGCAACATGCTGAAAAACAACAAGCTTATGCTGCAGACATAACATACGGAACAAACAATGAATTTGGGTTCGACTACCTAAGAGATAACATGGTTATATATAAAACAGACATGGTTCAAAGAGGTCAACATTATGCGGTTGTGGATGAAATAGACAGTATTTTAATAGATGAAGCACGTACACCGTTAATTATATCTGGTATGGCAGACGAATCTTCAGACTTATATAAATTAGCAGATACTTTTGTAAAAAGACTAGGTGCAAAAGTGCTTGTAGAAGAAGATGTAAAAGACGAAGCTCAATTGTTAGATAACGAAAACTATGATTATATAGTAGATTTAAAAGCAAAATCAGCTTCATTAACTGCAAAAGGAATTAAAAAAGCAGAAGTAGAATTCAAGTTAGAAAACTTAAATGACTTAGAGAATTCAGATATAGTACATCACATAACGCAGGCGTTAAAAGCAAATGGCGTTATGAAAAGAGAAATAGACTACATTGTTAAAGATGGAGAAGTTTTAATTGTAGATGAATTTACAGGAAGAATTATGTATGGAAGAAGATATAATAACGGCTTACACCAAGCAATTGAAGCTAAAGAAAGAGTTAAAATTGCAAATGAATCAAAAACACTAGCAACAATAACATTTCAAAATTACTTTAGGATGTACGAAAAACTATCAGGTATGACTGGTACAGCTATGACAGAAGAAAACGAATTTAGAGAAATATATAACCTTGATGTTGTAGCTATTCCTACAAATAAGCCAATGATAAGGGTAGACAAAAACGACATTATTTATAAAACAGAAGACGTAAAATTTAGAGCCATTGTTAAAGACATCAAAGAAAGTGTTGAAAAAGGTCAGCCAGTATTAGTTGGTACAGTTTCAATTGAAAAATCTGAGAAATTAAGTAATATATTAAGAAAAGAAGGAATAAATCACGTAGTATTAAATGCAAAGTATCATGAAAAAGAAGCGGAAATAATTGCACAAGCAGGTAAATTTGGAGCAGTAACAATTGCGACAAACATGGCTGGTCGTGGAACTGATATTATGCTTGGTGGAAACAGTGAATTTTTAGCAAAACAAGAACTAAGAAAAAGAAAATATTCAGAAGAACTAATTGCTTCAGCAGACACATATAATGAAACAGATGACGAAGAAATATTATCAGCAAGAAAAGTATTTAGAGAGTTGGTTTCAAGTTTTGAACAAACAATAAAAGACGAAAAAGAAAAAGTTATTGCATCTGGTGGTTTAAAAATAATTGGTACAGAACGTCATGAATCAAGAAGAATTGATAATCAGTTAAGGGGACGTAGTGGTAGACAAGGAGATATAGGTGAATCTCGTTTCTACATTGGGTTAGATGACGAATTAATGAAACTATTCGGTGGAGAAATGGTTGCAAAAGTGTATGACACTTTTAAAGCAGACGAGAACATTCCAATAGAAATAGGAATGATTTCAAGAGCTGTGGAAAATGCACAAAGAAAAGTAGAAGGAAGAAACTTCAGCATAAGAAAACACGTATTACAATACGATGACGTAATGAATAAGCAAAGAGAAATAATTTACAAGCAAAGAAGCCAAGTTTTAGATGGAGAAGATTTAAAACCTACTGTTCAAAGTATGATAAAATCAGTATCAGAGATGATTATTGAAACCCATGCAGGAGGAGAAGAATATACTGCAAATGTAAACAAAGAAGCACTATTATTAGAAACAAAGAATACATTTGGTATAGCAGAATTGGATGGATTAAGCTCAAAAGGACTAGATGTACCAGCACTTGAGGAAGAGTTGTCGGACAAAGCATTAAAAAAATACGATTCAAAAGAGCAAGAATTTGGGTCAAGCGATATGAGGGAATTAGAAAGAGTAGTAATGCTAAAAAGTGTAGATCAAAAATGGATGGATCACATAGACAACATGGACGAATTAAAAGATGGTATAGGATTAAGATCATATGGGCAAAAAGACCCTGTAGTTCAATACAGGATAGAAGGTTTTGATATGTTCGACCAAATGATTACAGACGTTAGAATTGAAGTTGTGAGAATTCTAATGAACATTACAAGATCTAATCAAAATGCAAAGAGAGTTCAAACTTCAAAAATAACGGATGCAAAATTAGAATCAACTCCATTTGTTGTTACAGAAGCAAAGCCTGGAGAAAGCACGGAAAGAGAAGAAAAGAAAGAAGTAAAACTAGCACCCATAGTTAATATCGGCCCAAAAGTTAGCAGAAACGACCCATGTCCATGTGGAAGTGGGAAGAAGTACAAGAATTGTTGCGGAAAATAAATTAAAAAAACCACTTGACAAAGTTAATAAATTAGATTAATATATATTATACTTAAAGAGGGGGGGATACGTATATGGAAGAAAAAGAAGTATTACTTACACAAGAGGGTCATGATAATTTAGAAAAAGAATTAGAGACTTTAAAAACTGAAGTTAGAACAGAGATTGCCGAGAGAATAAAAATAGCTCTAGGTTTTGGAGATTTGTCTGAAAACTCAGAATATGATGAAGCTAAAAATGCTCAAGCTACAAATGAAATTCGTATTGCAGAATTGGAAAATAAATTGAGATATGCTAAAATTATTGACGAATCAGAAATAGATACGAGCGTTGTTCAAATTGGTAGTAAAGTTAAAGTTTTTGATATGGAATATAACGAAGAAAGCAATTATACAATAGTTGGCTCTATGGAAGTAGACTTAGTAAATAATAAAATTTCTAATGAATCGCCTATTGGCAAAGCTTTGATTGGTGCAAAGAAAAACCAAGTAGTGGAAGTTAGTGTACCTGCTGGTGTAGCAAAATATAAAGTATTGCAAATTATGAAAGCCGATTAAAAGTTCTTGTTTTTTCGACATTTTTGACACTTTGTATAAAAAAATCTAAAGAATTTTAAAAAAGGGTATTGACATTTTTTAAAAAAAGGTATAAATTATTAGCAGTCGTTATTAACGACTGCTAATTTTAATAGCTGGAAGGGGACGTACTTTCTTTGTAACAATGCTTAGGGATAAAGTCCATCCCATTCCAATAGAAAGAAGGAGGGAAAAACATGATAAAACCATTAGCAGATAGGGTTTTAGTTAAAATGATAGAAAGCGAAGAGACAACTAAGAGTGGTATTATTTTATCATCAAATGCAAAAGAAAAACCTCAAGTAGCAGAAGTTTTAGAGGTTGGACCTGGAACAGAAAACGATGGTAAAAAAACACCTATGTATGTTCAAAAAGGTCAAAAAGTTATTATTAGTAAATACTCTGGTACAGAGGTAAAATATGATGACCAAGATTTAATTATTTTAAAGCAGGACGACATTCTTGCAATTGTTGAATAGTTACTCTCAATTATAGAGTAGCGTGAGGTGGAAAGTATATTTTTTAAAAAATTGCCCGACAGCCCTTTGAGGCATACGGATTACCCCTTGTCTTGGAGGGAGTTTTTTAAAAAATATACTTTCCACCGGGAGCGGATTGAATACAAGAAAATAAAAAAAGAAAGGAAAGGTATATTATGGCAAAAGAAATTAAATATGGAGAAGATGCTAGAAAAGCATTATTAAATGGTGTAAACAAATTAGCAGACACCGTGAAGGTTACATTAGGACCAAAAGGAAGGAATGTGGTATTAGATAAAACCTTTGGTGCTCCACTTATAACAAACGATGGAGTTACTATTGCTAAAGAAATAGAATTAGAAGATAGATTCGAGAACATGGGAGCCCAATTAGTAAAAGAAGTTTCTACAAAGACAAACGATGTTGCGGGAGATGGAACCACAACAGCAACTGTTTTAGCACAAAAAATTATAAAAGAAGGGGTTAAAAATGTTGCTGCAGGCGGTGACCCAATGGCAATAAAAAGAGGCATGGATAAAGCTGTAGAAGTAGCAGTAAAAGCATTAAAAGGAATTAGTTCTTCAATAAATGGAAAAGAAGATATTGCAAGAGTTGCAAGTATTTCTGCAAATGATAAAGAAATAGGAGAATTAATTGCTGGGGCAATGGAAAAAGTTTCAAAAGATGGAGTTATAACAATAGAAGAATCAAAGACCTCTTCAACTACATTAGAAGTTGTAGAAGGTATGCAATTTGATAAAGGCTATGTTTCACCTTATTTGGTTACAAATACAGAAAAAATGGAAGCAAATATGGAAAATCCATACATATTAATTACAGATAAAAAGATAAGCAACATACAAGATGTTTTACCATTACTAGAACTATTGATGCAACAATCAGGCAGATTAGTTATAATCGCTGAAGATGTTGAAACGGAAGTTTTATCTACACTTATTTTAAATAAATTAAGAGGAATTTTAAATGTAGTTGCTGTTAAAGCACCTGGTTTTGGAGATAGAAGAAAAGATTTATTAGATGATATTGCTGTTTTAACAGGCGGTGAAGTTATTTCTTCTGATTTAGGAATGGAGTTGAAAACCGTTCAATTATCACAATTAGGTAGAGCAAAACAAGTAAAAGTTACAAAGGAAGATACAATTATAGTTGATGGAGCAGGAGAGAAATCTGTAATAAATGAAAGAATTAAGCAAATAAAAGCTCAACTAGATGAAACCTTGAGTGAATATGATAAAGAAAAATTACAAGAAAGATTAGCTAAACTTTCTGGAGGAGTTGCTGTAATTGCAGTTGGTTCTGCAACGGAAATTGAAATGAAAGAGAAAAAGCTAAGAATAGAAGATGCACTTTCTGCAACAAAAGCAGCAGTGGAAGAAGGAATTGTTGCTGGTGGAGGAACTGCTTTTATCAATGTAATTCCTGAAGTTGAGGCACTTTTAAGTAAAGTGAAAGAAGATGAAAAAGTTGGTATAAAAATAATTTTAACAGCATTAGAAGAACCAACAAGGCAAATAGCTGAAAATGCTGGTCTAGAAGGTGCAATAATAATAGATACAATTAAGAAAAGCCAGAAAGGCATAGGATTTGATGTAACAACTGAGAAATATGTAGACATGAAAAAAGAGGGAATAGTTGATCCTACAAAAGTAACACGTTTCACATTGCAAAATGCAGTAAGCGTTGCTTCAATGATGCTAACTACTGAAAGTGTAGTAGGAAATGCACCAGAAAAGAAATGTTCATGCGGAAGCGGAGAAGGCGGAGTAGGTATGCCAGGCGGAATGGACGGAATGTACTAATTTGGAAGTTAGATGTTAGATGTTGGATGTTAGAATTTGGGAATGGTGTAGGGGTTTCATGATTGAATCCAGCTAATGTAGGGGCGAACATCGTTCGTCCGAGATTATACAGATGTAAGAATAAAGATTATTGGGGGTGATTATAAAATGAAAGTAGGTGACATTAATAATATGCCCTCAATAAGCATGTTTTATGGAATTATTATTTACATGTATCCATCTGAAGATAAAAGGCACCATACGCCACATATTCACGCAAAGTATTCTGGGAAAGAAGCAGTGTTTTCTATTGAAAACGGAGAAATAATAAAAGGAGATATCCCAGTTAAACAAGCTAATTTAGTAAAAGCATGGATGGAAATACATAATGATGAATTAATGGCAAACTGGGAACTAGCAGTTTCTGAAAAAGAAGTATATAAAATAGACCCATTAAAGTAGGTGTGATAATTTGGATCCAAGAGTGGTAGATGTAAAGGCAAGTGAGGATTATACATTAATAGTTACATTTGATAATGGTGAAGTGAGGATATTTGATGTAAAACCCTATTTAGATAGAGGTATTTTTGTTGAACTTAAAAATCCAGTATATTTTAAAACAGTCAAAGTAATTGCTGGAACCGTATCATGGAACGATAAACAGGATTTTTGCCCAGATACGGTATATTTAAAAAGTGTGCTAGTAGGGAAAGCTCAAAACAGAAAAAAGTAATTAATTATGTATACGTGACAAAATTCGCTAGATTTTTACAAATAAAATAATATATAATATGACAGTCCTTTCACTTTTAAGAGTAATCTTAAAGGACAGAGGGGAGGAATGGCATTGAATATGTCAATGTTAGTGTTAATTCTTGTTAATAGAATTATTGCTCTTGAAAGAGAAATTAATTCTAAACAAGATAAGCACGAAGAGCAGAAAAACTAGATAGAACTAGTGAATAGAGTGGGTCCACCAACCGACTCTATTTTTGTACAAAAAAAGATGTATGAACCACCATTCATACATCGGAACAACATGAAATCATGTCAATGTTTTTTTCTTTTACTAGAACTATTATAGCATTGTTAATTTTTTTTGTCAATAAAATTTATAAAAAAAATTATAATTCTAGCAATAATAATATTTGCAAATATTTTTTAATTTATACGAGGTGTAATTTTAAACACCTTCTTTTTTAAATTCCTTCGGGTTAATTTGCCCCTTATTGCCCACGAGAGCCTTAATAAATACTTTATCTGTTGCCAAAACATTTATCATTTCAACAAAACTCTTTTTACCATAGTGCTTACTTTCGTATAATATTTCTAGTGGAAAACTGCTAGATAAATTTAATTTATTAAATAAACTTGAAACAGTTGAAGAAATAGAAATATTATAATAATTAATGTTAATTCCATTAAACAATTTATTGTCAATAGCAATCTTATTACTATAATTAACAATTACGGCTTCGCTTGGGAAGGAATACTTATTTATAACTTCTTCTGAAAAATCAAAATTAAATACAACATCAGACTTTTGCAAGACTTTTTTTCTATTGTTAGAAACCCTAACAGATATTCCAAAATTTTCATATAATTCAGCAGTAGTACTTTTAAAATTAGTTAAATTACTTGTTGCAATGTTTAATACTTTAACTTTTTGAGAAACTTCGCTAACAATGTCTTTTACAGTTGTGTTGTAAGTATTTGCAAGTATAGCAACTTCTAAATCAGCAACTTTTTTGTCCATATTTTTTGCAATATAATTTAAAACTTCTAAAGATAAGTATTGGAACAGCCATCTGCCATCTAATATATGGATGTTCTTTGAGTTAAAATAGTTTTTGAAGTGAGTATTTCTAATTAAATATGTAGATAATGCAATATTAGTTACGTTTTCTTTTTCTAATATGCTACTTATTTTATTTACTAGCTTAATTTGTTTGCGGGTTGAAATTGTATAAGTATCTAAATATGGTAAAATTATTATATCTTTTTTTACTAAAATTAAATTAAAAAATTTTAGAAATTCAAAGAAAAGGTTCTTTAGAAAATTTGGGAGCTTAACTGAAAAGTTAATCATTTCATTAATATTACTTGCTTCTTTAATGTAAAAAATAAAAACCACCTCTTTGTATTTTATGAGGCGAAAGTTTAATTTATGTTGTTTTTTATACAATTATATGATATACTTATATTATGTAAATTTTTTGCGGTTTAATCTTTAAACATGGAGGTATTCCTAATGGATTCCCAAAATAACGACCAAGATAATATCTTGGAAGAAATGAGGGAAAGTGAATATCAAGCTGCTATAATTGGTTTAAGAATGTTGGGTGTTATTGGTGTTATTATTGTTATTATTGTCTTATCATTTAAGGTCACGTGACAGAGGAGAAGCAATATAATGGGAACTAAAATGCTCGTCTTTTGTTTAGTTGTAATTGGGTTAGTACATTTATTTATGATTATACTTATTTGTCGTTAGCTAACAAAGCACACGAGGGTGTCCTGCAATGTCATTCTGAGTCTTTCTACGAAGATTTTACTATGAAGAATCTCACGAAATATGAGATCCTTCATAGTAAGGCTTTGTAAGAAGTGGTTCAGGATGACAATTCTAGGACGCCCTCGTTGTTTCAATTTTATTCCTTCACATCCAACTTAATATGAATTTCTTTCAATTGTTTTTCTGTAACAGCAGACGGGGCATTCATTAATAAATCCTGTGCCTTGCTATTCATAGGAAATGCAATAATATCTCTAATATTTTCAGAGTCTGCTAAAAGCATAACAATTCTATCTATCCCAGGTGCTATACCAGCGTGAGGTGGGGCTCCGTATTGGAATGCATTATATAATGCAGGGAATTTCTGTTCAATAACGGATTTATCATAACCCGCTATTTCAAAAGCTCTAACCATTATTTCTGGGTCGTGGTTTCTTACAGCACCAGAAGATAGCTCTATACCATTGCACACAATATCATATTGGTATGCGTATACATCTAATGGGTATTTTTCTTCTAATGCTTTTAAACCGCCTTGCGGCATAGAAAATGGATTATGGCAGAATTGTATTTTGTTATCCTCTTCTTCATACATTGGAAAATCTATTATCCAACAAAACTTAAATATATTTTTATCTATTAAATTTAGCCTTTTACCTAGTTCAATTCTAATTTGTCCAGCTAATTTTTGTACTAATTTTTTATCTTCAGCAATGAAGAATATGGCATCACCAGCATTAGTACTAGTTTCGGTAAGTAACTGTTCTCTTTGTTCATCTGGAATAAATTTAGCAATAGGACCTTGTAGGGTTCTATCATCATTAACTCTTAGCCAAGCTAAACCTTTTGCATCGCATTCAGATATTGCAAACTCTGTCATCCCATCAAAGAAAGAACGAGGCTCGTTTTTTACATTTGGTGTAGAAATTATTTTAACTATCTTACCTTTGAATGCGTTAAAATCTATATTTTTGAATATATGCGTAACATCTTGAACAATTAATGGGTTTCTTAAATCTGGCTTGTCTGAGCCATATTTTTCAAGAGCTTCTTTAAATGGTATACGCACAAAATCTTCGTCAACTGTTTTATCAGTAAATTTCTTAAAGGTATTATACATTACTTTTTGTATAACACTAAAAACATCTTCTTGTGTAGCAAATGCCATTTCCATATCTAATTGATAAAATTCACCCGGTGAGCGGTCTGCTCTTGAATCTTCATCTCTAAAGCAAGGTGCAATCTGAAAATATTTATCAATACCAGAAGTTACTAGCAATTGCTTGAATTGCTGTGGTGCTTGTGGTAGAGCATAAAATTTGCCAGGGTGAACTCTGCTTGGTACTAAATAATCTCTTGCTCCTTCTGGTGAAGAACTTGTTAAAATAGGTGTTTGAACTTCCAGAAACCCTTGGGCAATCATTTGCTCTCTCATAAATTGAATAACATTTGCTCTTAAAATTAGGTTTTTGATGTTTTTATCACTTCTTAAATCTAAAAACCTATATTGTAGTCTTAAATCTTCTCTAACTTCTTGATCTGTGTTTACTTCAAAAGGTAAGTTTTTGGTTCTTTTACCTAAAACTTCTATTGTTTCAAGAGAAACTTCAACTTCGCCAGTCTTAATATTTTTATTTATTGTTGATTCGTCTCTTAGTTTCACAGTTCCAGTAACAGTAACTGTTGATTCGGTTGGTATTTTTGCTATGCTATTTATTAAATCTACATTATCGGCAGACACGATTTGTGTAATGCCGTATTGGTCTCTTAAATCAATAAAAATTATTCCTCCCATATCTCTAGTGGTTTGAATCCAGCCAGCCAGTTGAACTTTTTTTCCTACATCTGATTTATTTATTTCTCCGCATGTATGTGTTCTGTACATTATTTTTTCCTCCAAATTATTTTTGTTTAGTATATATTTTATGAGGTGTTTTGTCAAGAGATAAATATTGTTTTCATAATAAGTTTATGATATAATATTTAATATTGAAATTGTTTTTTTAGGAGGCTAAATTGAAAAAAGTTTTATTCTTGTATCCAATTGAAGAATATATGAATCATGAATATATAGCACCTGCACTTGTACATAATAATAAAATCGAGTTATTAAATGAAACCATTGATGAACGATATAGACAGAAGGGCTATCAGATAAATTTT
This sequence comes from Oscillospiraceae bacterium, assembly GCA_009778695.1. Taxonomy (GTDB): domain Bacteria; phylum Bacillota; class Clostridia; order TANB77; family CAG-508; genus WRFS01. The sequence continues at coordinate 5,641 of WRFS01000002.1, read as the reverse complement.
TTAACTTTTTTAGATTCAAAGCCCTTTGGTGTGGATATAAAGCCAAATGATATATTATTAAAATCAGATATTACTTTTAAACAGCTTCTAACACCTATTGGGGTTGATAATGATGGAGAAACAATTCATAATTACCCAGCAAGTGAATGGATATCACAGCGATTAGGGGAATTTGAAGAATTAGTAGTTTGTGGATTTCATGCTTATGATTGTGTCACAAAAGTAGCAGAATATTTTTATAATATAAATCCAAATACTATGATAGACCTTGAATTAACAGACCTCTTTTCTGAATTATCAAATAGATTTTATTTTAAAAAAGATAATTATAATCCTGCTAATAATTTAGTTTACAATGGAGCTTTGCTTTCCTACATTTCTCATAAACATGCAGACAAAATAAATACAAGTGTCAGAAATTTACTCAGTAAGGAATTTAAATATAGGCTTAATCGACCAGTTTTTCAGTATAAAAAATTTAAACCAGATTTTACAGTAATAACTGCACTACAACACTTAAATAAAGACAATTTTAAAGAAAATAAATTACTATTATTAATGATATTATCACAAATTACTCCAAAAACCTTTAAAAAAACTTTAACAAAAACAGAAAATGAAAGATAAACAAAAGTGTTAAATGAAACAGAACAATTTTGTAATAATTCTCGTTCTTGAAATTACTTTAGGTAAAAGCAGAAAAATCATTGACAAACTTATGTAAATTTAGTATAATCATAGCATGATGAAGTTCAGTGGTTAACCAGAGAGCCAGTGTACTGGCAAATAATCAAAAATAGGAGAAAATACTATGTTAAGAGAATTGTTGTTTTGGGTACGTCTTTGGAAACTTCGGCATAACAAAAAGTTTGAAAAACTTATGCTGAATGATAAATCCATTTCTTTTTTGTTTGAAAAGCTAAAACTCGAGTGTCTCGAGGCGGAAGTTGTTAGCCAAACAGTTGGAATTGGGACAAGGATTTGTATTTGTGTGACGCTTTCCTTAAAAAAGGAAAACGACATTGTTTCGAAGGAAGTTTGGTTTTATATGGAAAATTATAAGGACATACAAATACTTGTAGCTCTTCATCAGTGTAGAAGGGAGAACAAGATTACAGTGGTTCTTAAAGACTCTTTGTTGTATGCAATTACGGGGATACAAATGGTGAATACTATGAATGATCTGGTAATGATTGTTGATGGTATTGACGGTCGCAATGGCAGTAGGAAACCAGTTTTAGAAGGAACAGTAAGAATGTTAAAAATGCGAGACCTACTAGCAGAATTGTTAGTCAGGACGTATACGGTTGAGCACATTCTAACATGGCAAATTTGATTGAAAAAGCATCGGATATTAGTTTTTAATAGTAACCGATGCTTTAACATTTCTAATATAGGCATCGTATATCTCAGTATATGTGGGAACAAATCACATGAAGACGTGATAAAATCATTAAACACCAGCCACTACATTTTCGTAGGGCTGGTGTTCTTTAGTAATTCGTACTTGTTATTTACCCAACTCTCCATTTATCACAGCCCATATGCTGCTAGGCTCTCTATTCATATCCCAAAAAGCAGCACCAGCGAGGTTATTATCTGTAATTATAGAAAGCTTTGCACTCATAGATTGTTCATCTTCAATCCACATTTTCTTAGTATAACTGCCAGATTTCCATTCGGCATAATTTTGTTTTACATCATCTAACCACGTAATCGTAGCTGATTTTGGAACAACATTATTTATATCCTTCATATTTACAACGACATTACCACCTGTGATAATTTTACCAGAAGAATCTACAGTCCAAACTCTGGTATAGAAAGGTAAGCCTAAAATAAGTTTTTCGGCAGGAACTTCTTCAGAGCCGTCAGTTTTTAAAAACTTATTTATTGCAGTCATAATCCAGTTATATCCAGCGGTTGTGCCTGGCTTTGTGCTACTATTTCCGTATTGGTCATATGCCATAAATGCAACGTAATCACAATTTCTTCCGATTACAAGCCTATCAAAACATAGCGACCAGATATCACCACCATCAGGTGCAGTAACATCAACAGAAAGCACAATATTTTTTTCTTTTAAACGAGGATATAATTCTATAATAAATTGTGAAAACATATTTTTATCTTGTGCATACATGGGTTCAAAATCTATGTTGATTCCATCTAAATTATATTGAACAGCTGAATTTATTATGTTATTAATCAATTTTGTTCTTAGTGAATAACTATTTAAAATTTCGCTGGTGACATCAAGCATTGATCCACCATTTATGGATTCATTTGAAATTAATCCCCAAATTTTATAGTTATTGCTTTTTGCCCACTCGATATATTTTTGCCCACTTTCTCCAACTTTATCAACTAATGCTCCTAGATTTGATTTGTCGAGTGCAAATAAGGAAGGTGCAACAACATTAACGCCATCGATTTTCACTCCTGTCCTGTCTGGTGCAGTGCTATAATAATAATCCCAAACCATGTTTATTTTTCCTTGAATCTGCGGAGTTTCAACAGCATTTTCTCTTACTGTAGTTTTGTTTGTTAAGTATTTGTCTGGAACATAGCCTATATTTCCATCATTAGCTCTAATTTTAGACCAACCATTTGTAGATGAAATGAATACAACGGTATCCGAAGTTGTTAATTTTTCAATAGTTCTGGATAAAGTTTTGGCATATGATTTTACACTTACAGTTTTACTAATATTTGCCTTAATTTGTTCTCGTGACAGAGAATCAACAGTTATTATATCCGAGTCTGTATTATAATTAATATCAACACCGTATACATCTTTTAGTTCTGAAAAAGGTAAGTAAATAGTTGCACTTGAATCATTATTTTGAAAGGCACCAGCTTTTAATGTAACTGGAGTGTTGTTTATAGTTATTTTAGCGTTGTTCAATAATAAACTAGCAACTTTTGTATTAGAAGTGGTTACGACCCTTTTTTCAGTAGAATTATAATAAATATCAATATCGAAGAAGTTAGCAATATCTTGTTCAGATAAGAAAATAACACCATCTTTAATTATTATGTTCTTTTTTAGTGCGGTTGTGACATTATTGTTATTTATAATTAAGTTAGTCATTCCAGCAGTGTCACTATTTTTATAATATGGTGCAGTTTTTAATGCAAAATATGTTGCATATAATAAAATAACCACAATTAGTATGTTTCGTATGATTTTGAAATATTTGAATTTTTTCATATTCGGCTCCTTTAATATGCTTTATCATATCACAAAATTTTACAATAGGGAAGAAAAAAAGATAAAATTTTGCAAAAAAAGTATTCCAAATGTGAAAAATATAGTGTATAATAGTAGCTGTAGTGTATTATTATTGAAAGGAGACTTAAAACATGGAAACATTATCAATTATTTGGCTTATTTTAGCGGGAGTTTTCTTTATAGCAGAAATATTTACATTAGGCTTTTTCATTTGTTGGTTAGGCGTAGGTGCATTGCTGGCTATGGTAGTTAGTTTTTTTACAGACAGTATTATTATACAAATAGTAGTATTTGTAATTTCATCTATAATATTAATTTTCAGCACAAAACCATTAGTAAAAAGGTTCGTAGATAGAAAAACCATTCCAACTAATAAGGATAGTTTAATAGGTAAAAAAGGTTTGGTTATTCATCAAATAGATCCTATAAAAAGTAAGGGTCAAGTTAAGTTGAATGGAGAAGTTTGGTCTGCAAAATCTAAAGATAATACAGTTATAGAGGTTGGTAAAGAAGTAGAGGTAGAAGAGGTAATCGGAGTAAAACTGGTAGTAAAATGACATTGTAAAATGTAGGGACACATGATTGTGCCCAGGTCCAGTCTGGACCTCTACAAAAAAATATTTAGGAGGTAAATTTATGGGCGTTTGGTTCTTTTTAATTCTATTGGTCATAGTTGTTATTATAGCAGTAAAAACAATTAAAATTGTTAAACAATCAGAAGTGTATATTATTGAAAGATTAGGTAAATTCCACAAAGTGGCAGATGCTGGATTAACAATAATTATACCATTTTTAGACCAAGTTAGAAGTGTGGTAAGCTTGAAGCAACAAACAATGGATATTCCACCACAAGGAGTTATTACAAAAGATAACGTTACTATAACAATAGATAATGTTGTGTTCTATAAGGTAACGGATCCAGCAAAGGCTGTTTACGAAATTCAATCTTTAAAGAAGGGTATTGAATATTTAGCAATAACAACAATACGTGATATTGTTGGTAAAATGGATTTGGACGAAACATTTAGTTCAAGAGATTCAATTAATGCTCAATTAAGAATGGTATTAGACGAAGCAACTGATCAATGGGGTTGTAAGGTAGACAGAGTGGAAATAAAGGATATCAGCCCACCAGTTGATATTAAAGATGCAATGGAAAAGCAAATGAATGCAGAAAGAAACAAGAGAGCTTTGATATTGCAAGCTGAAGGAGAAAAGCAATCAGCAATTACAATAGCAGAAGGACGTAAAGAAGCGGTAATATTGGAAGCAGATGCTGATAGAGAATCTAGAATTAGAAGAGCAACTGGTGAAGCAGAAGCTATAGTTAAAGTTGCAGATGCTAAAGCAAAAGAAATTCAAATGGTATATGATTCAATGAAAAGAGCAGACCCAACTGACAAAATGGTTCAGTTGAAATCGTTAGAAGCATTGCAAGCAATTGCAGATGGTGCTGCAAATAAGGTGTTTATTCCGTTTGAAGCAACAGGCACGTTGTCATCATTGGGAGCGGTTAAAGAAATTTTTACAGAGAAGAAGTAATTGATTGTGATGTATAAAACGGTTAAAGTTTGCATAAAGCAAACTTTAACCGTTTTAAGCTTAGAGTCGAAATTATTTAATTTCGCTCCAGGTTACCAATACCTGGGGTTGACAGGAATGTAGGGTTTCCTACATTCCGGACATATGACGATGTTATTGTCATAATCTTCTGGATTTTCCGGATTCACGTCTGGACGAGGATCGTCAGGGCTGAACCCACATATCTGACACGGAGATGAATCAATTTTTCCGTGTCCGTGACATTTTGTGCAAATGTCACCATTGGCCATTCTTTGACCATGACAAACTGGACAAGCATCTATCCACCCCATAAAAAACACCTCCAATTGTTTGTGTTTTGCAGTAAAGCCTGCGACTATATATAAAACATCATATTTACATAATATCATAAAATGAAGAGAAAATCAATACTAAAATTACCAAAATTTATGTATTGTAATTTAGATGAAAATATAGTATTATAGAACATGTGGCAAATAAATTTATTCGAAAAAAGTATCACAATAAACAAATTTCTTCATATAATATGTTGTCTAAAAATGGAAGAATTACCAAAATTTATGGGTTGAAATATGACGAAAAACATAGTATTATAGAACATGTGGTGAATAATTGTACTAATAACAATAAAAAAATATCAAAAATTTAAAAAAAAGTGTTGACAACAACTATGAAAAAGAGTATAATTAAAAACGGCACTTATTTTAAGGAGCCATAAAGAGTACATTGAAAAGTAAACAATATCCTTTGAATTAGTAGTTGGATGTTAGTAGTTGGATGTTAGATTTAAGAAAGGCTTTGTAAGCATATTAAATTTGAACATTAATAACATAACATTCAACG
>WRFS01000001.1 GCA_009778695.1 Oscillospiraceae bacterium | reverse complement strand
TTTTTTTGCTGCCTTTTTTGACAAAGCACCTCATTTCAAGCCTTTTATTCTGTCGAAATTTATTTTTAACTACTTTATACTCTTACCCTTACCTACATTTGCAACATCAAAATTTATTCTAATTGCTACACTTTTCAATACTTTCTCAAAATTCTTACCAGCTATTTTCTCTATATCTTCTTCTTTAAATCCCCTATCTCTTAACTTATTAAATATCTTATCAAAATCCAATACACCAGATATACCTTCTGGTAACTCGTTCTTTTTAACGCCTTCAAAGTCCGTACCAAATGAAACATAATCTATTCCTACTAAATTTACAATATATTCAATATGTTTTACAATATCATCAATTGTCGAAATATCTTTCTCGGATAAAAATTTATTATAAAAACAAACCCCTATGGTTCCTCCACTTTCTGCAATCTTCTTTATTTGGTCATTCGTTAAATTACGAGGATGGTTGCACAATTCCTTAACACAAGAATGTGTTGCAATAATTGGTTTACTTGATATATCAAATACTTCATAAAAACTTTTTTCTGAAGCATGTGAAACATCCGTTAAAATATTCTTTTGATTTAGCTTTTTTACATATTCTTTTCCTAAATCGGTTAACCCTGTATCATTCTTAGTTAATGCTCCACAACCTAAATCATTATCCTTATTCCACGTAATAGACATTATCTTTATTCCCATATTTAAAAAATAATCAACATTCTCTAATTTTCCATCAATAGCACTTCCATTTTCTATCGAAAGAATTGCCCCTACCTTTTTTTCAGCAATAACTTTTTCCAAATCTGTTTTATCTTTAATCAATATTAATTTGTCTTTATTTTTTTCATATTCACTATAAAATTTATTTATTATATTATTTGCTATTTTAAAGCCTGAATCTTTTTTAAGGTATTTAGGATCTACAAAGGTTGCCAACGTTTGAATAAATGGTGCTTTTTTGAAAGCATCATTTATATTAAAACTATAATCTAAATTATTTAATGTTTTACCTTGTTTTAATGCAACACTTAAAGTATCTGCATGACCATCAATAATTAACATAGAAATCCTCTCTTCCTAATAATTAATACTATCCTGCAATAGCTCGCTCCCATATAGCTCGGACGAGCAATGCTCGCCCCTACATATACAATAGACTTCTTTCGAAACATAAAATGTGATATACTTACAAAAAACAAGTAGGTGTCATTCTGAGCGTTACTACAAAGCCTTGCTCACGAAGAATCTTACTAAATGGTAGGTATCCAAATGAAAATAGATAAAGTAAGATTCTTCGTAAGTCGGGCTACGAAGTAAGACTCAGAATGACAATGCCTGAAATCCACATAGGTTTCGAAAAAAGTCTAATCCCTTTCCTTAAGTAAGGACCATCCCTTGAATAATAAAAAAAGATGCGAGTAACCCCACATCCCTTTGTATATTATTCTTATTTTTTGTTTACTAAATCTTTAAGAGCTTTTCCTGCTTTAAAAACTGGTGCTTTTGATGCAGGTATTTTTATTTCTTCTTTTGTTTGTGGATTTCTACCTTTTCTTGCAGCTCTTTTTCTTACTTCAAAAGAACCAAATCCAACTAATTGAACTTTTTCTCCATGTACTAATGCTTGTGATACAACATCTACAAATGCATTTAAACATACTTCTGCATTTTTCTTTGTATCTCCTGTTTTTTCAGCTAGTTTTGCAACTAAATCCGCTTTGTTCATGCTATTTACCTCCTATTTTTTTATGTAGAAAAATCTACTATTATACTCTTTATTCGCCAAAGTTAGCTAAAATCCTTCTTTTTTTTGAACTTTTTTCAAAATTTTCCTTTAAAATGCTTTGTAACGTAAAATATATTTATACTTAAGTACATAATATAGTGTGAGTGATTGGTATATATTTTACGCAGCTTGCTCCTTATATATTCCTATTTTCACCAAAAAGTTATAAATTTTAGCTCCTTTTGGTAACATGTGTATATCATCTTTACTTAATACTTTCATCACTACAACCGCTAATGAATAAATTATAACTGAAAGTGATAATGCAAATATTGCTGCAATCCTTACAGATACTACATGTGTTAATTGTGTATATGCTGCCCATCCGCAAATTGCCATTATCGCAGTTGCAACAATAGGTTTAAATATCATATTTTTGAAACCTACATTTAATTTTACTTTCTTTCTTAAAACACTATAACCTATCGTACAATTAATAATGTGGCATACTACTGAACTACCTGCTGCAGCATATATTCCAAATGCTGGTATTGGTATTAAAAGTACGTTTAAAATTACTTTAACTATTACTCCTGTACCTAACGCTATTGCTGGGACAACTATTTTACCTAATCCTTGTAGTGCACCATTTATTGTTTGTGCAATACATGTAAAAATAACAGTAAATGCTGATATTTGTAGTATTAACGCACCATCAGGGGCATTTGGAAACAACAAATTCAAAATTGGATTAGCAAATACACACAAACCTATTGTACATGGCAATCCTATTAATATAGTTATCAATAACGAAAAGGAGACTCTGTTTACTATGCTTTTATGGTCTCCCGTACTTATTGCACCAGCCAAAGCTGGAACTAATGCTGTCGCAAAAGCTATGTTAAACGATAATGGCAAACCAATTAATATATCTACTTTTCCACCTAAAATTCCATATTGTACCGTTGCAGCTGCATCACTCATAAAATGCTTTAACCCTCTAACAACTGTAACTGAATCAATATTTTTATTTATTGCTGAAATTATTGAACTTAAAGATATTGGAAAAGCAACTGCTAATACATTTTTTGCAACTCTTCTTGCTCGTTCTGGTTTATAAATTACAGATTTTTCCTGAGTATTTATTAAATGCCATATTTCTTTTTTATATTTATTATAGTATAAATACAAATATCCAAAACTCATAAATATAGATAAGGTTGAAGCTAAATTTGCACCCGCTGCCATTAAAGTAGTATTTGCACCTGAAAATACAGCTATAAGTTCTACTAAAACTACTGTCCACACTGTTTTAAAAACTTGCTCTACTGTTTGAGACCTAGCAGATATGCTTAGCTTTGATATACCTTGAAAATAACCTCTAATAACAGAAGCTATTGATACAAAAAATATCGCTGGCGATAACGCAATTAAAGTGTCTTCTGCCTGTGGTATTACTAACCAAACATTAGCAATATAATGTGCTCCAAAAAATAAAAGTAGTGTGCCTATAAATCCTATTACTGCAAATGTTGCAAAAGCAACCCTAAAAATTCTATGTGCACTTTTATAATTACCAACGGCTACTTTTTCTGAAACCATTTTTGAGATTGCACTCGGAACACCAATTGAAGATATTGTAAGTAATAATGCATAAATTTGGAAACCTGCGTTTTGTATCGCATTTCCAGCATCTCCAAACCCTGGCCTATTAGTTAAATATACTCTATATACTGCACCCAATAATTTTATTAATACTTGAGCAAAAATTATTGAAATTACGCCTTGCATAAATGTTTCTTTCTTTAGTATTGTATGTTTTGCTTTTTTCTTTTCCTCGTACATTCTCTTCCCCCACTATACTATATATATACAAACATTAATACATTATATATCTATCTACGAAATTTTTCAATAACTTTTGAAAAATTTGGTTACTGTTTAATAGTTTATCCTAAAATTCCCGCCTCCTAGCATAGTAGGGGCGAGCATTGCTCGTCCGAGACTATAGGAATTCGATAAAATTATTGAAAAACGAGATAATTATGGTGCAGGACGAGCAATGCTCGCCCCTACAACAGCGACAATATTCCCTTAAGTTAACTGGTAACTTATGCAAAAAAGTAGCGAGCACATTCACAGAAAAATTATTTCTATGAATGTACTCACCTCAATAATTGAAGTAGGCTACAATACACTGCTCTTCTCACCGCTCATAAAGCCCTTATAATCTACATCAACGTCCTCTTCAGGCTTCCCAGTACCAGCAACGTGCGAATGACATATTGCCCATTTGGACACGTATTCATTAATCTCACGCTCACGCTTCCACCTTTCTTCCTTCTCAAGCTCAAGCTCTTCTTCCTGCAAATTAAGTCCTTCTGCAATAAGCTTCCCGCTGTTCATCTCTTCCTCCAATCATTGGTTTTGCAGAAACATCTGCATTGTAAAAAAACTTTACATACAATAATTATACCATATTATGTTGATATAAGTCAATCATTCTCCATCATCGTCATCTTTCTTCTTATTAAAGTTTATGCTGATTCCATTTTCATGATTAAAAAAGAAATTTGAATTTGTATCATTATTCATGTGAACGGGATCTACATCTCCATTATCTGTTACAAAGTTAACGTTGCTAAAGTTAAATTTCTTTTTTCTGCCTTCATTGTCATCATAATTTGAATTCGAAGAAGCTTTATTAAACTTCTCGAAAGCATACACCTTATCTTTTTTCTTTTCTTTATACTTACTTTCTAAGAAATCCACAGCACCTTGACCAATTATATTAGCACCGTTACTATCTTTAGTTTTATAAAAACAAACTTTAAATTTCAAGTTTTGAATTTTACCTTTTTTAGCATAATCAGTCCAACCCCATTCAATTTGACCCATTTTATCACTATATCCCATTTTTTCAGTATCATAATCTTGTTTATATTTCCAGTCTCTGTGTGTTCCGAATTCATCTTGCCACCATGCATTTTCTTCTTGAGTATTATTACCAAATACCACTTTCGTTGAGCAATTTCCAAGTATTTGTCTTCTATAAAGATCACCTTGGTTTACCGTATCAAATTGCCCTAAACTTTGTGAAGATACAATTGGACCAACTCTATATTTTCTATATAAAGTGAATATTGGCATGGTAGATTCACCAACAAAGTTGCTAAATTCATCTATATAAAAGAAATGTGGTATACGTGAACGTTCATTTCCAGGTCTTGTTAATACTGAATATTGCATAAGTAATATAAAAAATAATCCAAACGCTTGATGTGCATTAGCTCCTAAATCTCCTCGCCTTGTACATGCTAACGTTATTTGTCCATTACTCAATGCTTCGTCAAAATCTACATTATTTGTTCTATTACATATTACATTTCTTATTGTAGGGTATCTTAGCAAATTATCTAATTGAGCAAGTATTAAGGCTACACTTTTCTCCATTTCTATTTTCCCGTGAGAATCTTTAAAGAAATGCTTTTTAAAATATGCAAGCTGCATATTATATTTTTCAGCCAAATGTGGTTCTTTAGCTAACTCATTGCACATATCTTCAATTAAACTAAAATCATTTAGCATATTAACCATATCTTTAAGATTAGGTAATTTTTCATTATTTAATCTAGGATACATTTCTCTTAATAATATACTTAGGTTTTCAACTATTTGCATAGCTAGGTTTTCAACAAGAACTTCAGATGCCTCTTCAAGTGTTAGTGTTTTAGACATTCCTCTAATAATTGAAGATATAATTATTGCAGATTTAGTTGGGTCACGATGAACAAATGGATTCAACCCCATAGATTGAGGGTCATCTGGATCTATCAAATTATATTTTAAGTTGAAATTTGTTGCCACAGATTGAATGTGTTTAATAGACTCAATATCTGGTGATAGATATGTTATCCCTAAATCTTTGTATATTAAATTTCCAGCTTCTGAATCATGTATTAAATCCTTCATATATGAATTATACACATTTTCTTTATATGGATTAGGTGCAATCATGTTTAAATTAAAATGTTCATTAATATAATCGTTTGCGTATGGACAGTTTAAAACTGCAACTCCTGATTTTAATGCAGTAAATGCAAGCTCTTTAGAAACTGATTTTAAGAAATGTTTCTTTTCTATATCACGAGCTAACATTGGCTCAAAAACCATAGATGTTTTACCCGAACCAGAAACACCAACCACTAAGCATGCTTCATATCTTCTACTTTCAGGGACTATAACCATCCCTCCAGTTTTTTTATCTTTACAAATAGCTATTTCGCAAGAATATACTCCGCTTTTACTTTTTGGAGATGATAAACTTATTCCGCCATAATCAAGAATTGAATCTTTAATTAATTTTGTATCATTTACTGTAAAATATAGAAATTTAAAAAACGGCGGTATAGCAACCACTGGTATAAACGCAGCAATAGCTTTAAATGCAGGCCCAATAATTTCTGGTGTAATTGTTGCAATGTACCAATAATTTGGTACAGATATTAATAATAGCCAACCAAAATAATTTACCCATTGTACCAACATTGATATTCCTATAATAAATAAGCCAATACAATATAAAATAAAAAATGAAATTTTCACTTGGTCACTTTTTATAAATTTTGAAGGTCCAGAGAAATAAAATGCTGCAACTGGGCATGCCAAAGCAAGCGTATATGCAATAGGTCCCCAATACGAAACTGAAACTCCAGTAAAAATTATAAATAGCATTTCTACAATTCTATCCACGGCTAAATATACGGTAACCAATGTTAATATATACGTAACAAATGTGTTTCTGTCTGTTTTTAATAGTTTTAAAAATCCATCTATTATTTTCAAGTGTTATTCCTCTCTTTTCTCATAAAAATCTATGTACCTATTATCCTATAAAATAAACAAAAATACAAGTGTTTTATATAAATTTCTTTATTTTATTCCAAATGCATAATTAAAGAGTGCCCTAAAATTTATTTATTAGGACACTCTCTTAATAACGATTTACAATACTTTTCTCTTAATAAATATCACTCCACCTGCTAATATTGCTATCGCTCCTATAATTATTCCATAGTATATTTTTGGATTTCCATCTCCTAATGGATTAAGTATTAATATGCCCTCTGGTTTTGCTGAATCATATTCTGTAATGGCTTGGAAAGGCATGTAATCTCCTGGAACACCTATGTAGTCTCTTCTACCTAAATCATTTAGTCTTTCTACAACTTCTACTGCTGTATTATAGCTTAATGTATCTGTCTGATCATTTGCAGATAATACTTTACTGAACTGAAGGTATGTACTTACTGATGTTGGTGAATTGCCAACTTGAACCTCTTTACTAACTGTTGGGAATAACTGTGTATTCTTCAAACTGTTAGTTTGTGCAACTTGTACCTGTTTATTGTTTATCTTATCAGCAACATCACTTTCAACTGCTATATCATTTTTAAATTCCCACATAGCTGTTATTGGCAATAATACTGGATTACCATTATTAGTCTTTGTATTTATGCTTGCTATTCCAGCATTAACTGCTTTACCATTCTTAATGAAACTACTAGAATTTGTGATTTTGCCGTTTGAAAAATTCATACCATCTAGTGCAACATCGTTTTGTTCAATTTGCCACTTACTATTATCTTCTGCTCTAAACATGAAGTTATCGAAGTAACTGTAAATTGTTCCTACCTCTGTTGGCACTGTTCCAGTATACATTGCAACTTGTACCGGATTAAACATATCATAATCAAAGTATTCGCCTAATGTATCTACTTGTCCATTATTTACAACTGTAATTTTATATTTTACTGTTAATGTAGCACCTTGCATTACTTCGTTGTCCACATAAATTGCATACTTATCATTTGGTATATATTGAACGTTTTGTGTCATACCATTTTCAGTATCAATTATTACTTGACCATTTGATAATGTAACTTGTATTCCTACAACTTCTTCTTTAATTTGTAATTCCATTTTTGGTCTTTCAATTAAACCTAGATTTATATTGGCTGACCTGTCATTATCATTTGATAAGTTAATAGTTGTTTTTGGTGTTATAGCAGTCATTTGAGTTGCTTGAGCAAACTCAGCTAAGTTTGTTGTATTAGCTCCGTTTACTACTGCACCATTTGCATTAGTCATTACTTTAGTGTAATTCATGTTGTTTGCTCTGCTATAAATATCACCAACTACACTTGTTGGGTCTACATTATATACACTTTGAACATCTTTTGCATCTGTCAAGTTTGGTAACGTTTTTTCTAATTCAAGTAATGTATCTTCCAAAGCAGTTTCTGTTACATAATATTTTATATCTTTATCAGTTATATAATATAATTTTCCTGATGTAGGTGTACTTGCTGTACCAAAGGTACTTATTGACCAGTCATCAACTGAACATATTACAGATATTACCTTTATTCCAGCTGCTCCAGCTGCTGCTATTGCCTTTTGGTCATCAGATGATTGTGTTGAATATCCATCAGAGAAAATCAATATTACTTTTGGTGTGTTTCCATTGCTGAATGTTGACATCGCATTGTTTATTGCGTTTGCCAAACTACCACCAGTATTTGCTTTTGCTTGATCTAATGATTGTATCAATGATGACTCACTTGGTTTATCTTTTAACCCTGTGTTTACAGACCCTGAAGAACTAGGTTCTGAATATAAAGATACTCCAACTTTAACTTTTTGAACTTGATTATATAATGTATCAATATATTGTTTTGCTGAAGCTGTATATGTTGCAAGTCTATTGTTATATGTCATTGTTTGGGATGTATCTAATAACATCATCACTTCCATAGGAGTATTGTTATATTGTTGTGTTAATGTATCTGTTGAAACTGACTTATAGTCTTGTCCATTATATGTTACATCTTTTTCAAGCTGAGTTCCATCTCCATAAGTGAATTTTACTTTATATGTACCAGTTGGTAAGTTTGCAAACATATATTGTCCATCTGCAACAGCATAATTTGTTACTGCTCCTGTTACAGGGTTTACTACTTTTATCGTATCTCCTGTTCTAATTGCATCTCTTACAACCAATTCAACTTCTTTACCTGTTGTTTCATTTTGTAATACTTCTATTAACTCTACTTTTACATTACTTATCTTCTTTTCATTACTATCTATTTTTCCATTTCCTGTAAAAATATTGTTGTCCTCTGTATCTTCTGCATCCTTTAAATCTTCCCATACGTAACCACTAATTGTGTTACCTAATAAATAATTTGGATCCAAAAGAATTTTCATGTTTGGTGCTGAATCTGTATCGTCTTCATAAGTTGCTGTGTTCCCTACTATACAGTTACCTGGATTAGAGTCTGTATCTATTACACCTTCATTAAATCCATATCCTGTTATTTCTAACACATCAGTATAATATTGACTCATATCTGGATTTAAAATAACAGATCTAGAAGCATCCTTCTTAACTTTCAATATTAAATGAACTTCTAATGTTTGTCCACTTACTAATGGTATATTTTGTAAATCTGTCGTATGTATTGCACTTTCTCCATTTTGTCCTGTAGTATACGACCATTTTATTTCTTGCTTATATGAACCATCTCCATTTGCTGGATTTGCTTCTATCCAAGATGCCATAGGTGTATAATCGTACGATGTATCATATTCTAAATCTTTATCAAAATAATTAATTAAATCTTTTACGTAACCAAACTGTAATGTAGATTGATTTCTAATTAAAAATTTATATTCAAGATAAACATTCAATTCATCACTTTGATCATATACTGTTTTTGAAATATCTGCATATTGACCATAACTTGAATCATATCTCCATGTGTAATCATCTGGATCTACTGCTTGAGTATATATTTGATCATAGTATGTTTTTGTTCTTGTAGCTACATCAAAGCTTGAATTATCTGTTGTTTTAGTGTCATATTTATATGTTTTTACATCGTTTTTCATTGTTAATATTGTTTGATAAATATCATTTTTTACTGCGAAGTCACCTTGTTCTCTTTTTACTAAACCTAGGTTGATATTTTTTGTTCCTTCGTATGTTTTTATGTAATAATAATCATCACCTACTTGGGTTAAATCCTTATCTTTGTTGTTAACAGTATATCTATCATTTAAAGGATAAAATAACCCTGTTGTTGATGTACTAGCACTCATTTTAAACTCTGGTAATGCTATTCCATCCGCACCTGTTGTTATTAATGTTGAAATTTGACCAGTTGGTGTAGATACAACATTATAAGTTAATGGTGTTTTAGTTATTCCGTCTATACCTGTTGCCATATTATTTGTTATTGTATAGAATTTATTATTAAATGCAGTTCTTTCTGAAATATTTTCTACTGCTTGCGATGCATTTAAGTAATTATCTGTGTTGTTTCTATATGTATCGTTTACTGCTGGCACATCTGTACCGTTTGATTGTGTAATTGAAGTATTTAAATAATTTGTTGTCTTATATGTCATACCATCGTATACAAATTGAACATAATAATCGTATCCTACTCTAACATATCCAAATGAATATTTACCATTTGCATCTGTTACAGTTCTTGCTATTGAACCTGTTGTTCCTACTCTATACAAGTATACTTCTATGTTTTGAATACCTGGTTCTGTTGCATCCATTATACCATTTGCCAAACTTTCTTTTCCTGTTAAATTATCTAACCAAACCTTACCTGCTATTTCAAATGCTAGTGGTATACAAGGTCCTGGTGGTGGTGTCGGTGGTGTCGGTGGTGTCGGTGGTGTTGGCGGTATTGGTGGCGTACAAGGTGGCGTAGATGTAGAACAGTTACCTGGTGTTACATACAATAACGGCCACAACATTGGCATCGCACCTGTAGGTCCTGTAGTCATATCATATGTAGTATGAGGTGTTGTGATAGTTGCTTTCTTTAATACGGTTAAATTTTGTGAAACTTGAACATCCGTAATTTGAGCTTGAAGATAAAAAGTATGGCCTATTATTTTTCTCTCATAAGAAACACTTCCAAAAGCTCCATATACAGGTACAACTCCCCAAATAGGATCGTCTTTTGCTGTCCAAGTAACATTTTGAAATGTTCCAGTTAAATTATCAGCTGTAGCTTCAGCTTTCATTTCTGCATAATCCCATGTTAAATGAGATACTGTATTAATATTTTTATTAGTTGTATCATCTATTTCAACATAAAACTCTTCGTTTGGATATGGAAATTTATATTTGTCATCGCCTGTCTTTAAAGCAGTTCTTTTGCCTCCGCTTACATCTGGATATACAAATTTCCAATTTTTAATTTCTTGAGTTCCAGCACAATCTGCAAATAGCTTTGAACCTGTAATTTCAGAATAACTTACAACTCCATCTGCATTTACCATATCGCTTTGTCCATCTGGACTTGGAACATACATTCCTCTAACATAGTCTATCTTAAATGGTCCAACTAATATTGTGCTTTTATTTTTATTATATGAAACTGTTACATTATTATAATCTGTTAAATCTACTACTGAATTACCATTATGACTGTCTTTAAATTGTTGTGTTGCAGTTACATTTTTATCATAATTTATTGCTTCTTGAGCTAAATTATCAGCTTTTGCTATATCTACACTTGTTTCATCACTTGAATCTGAACCAGTAGAAGTATCTCCATAATAGTTTAATACTTCCCATAAAGCTCTTTGAACATAATCTGGATATATTGCTGCTCCTGTTGTTTTCGCATGAGCTAATACATATTCTTCTGCAGGTCTAAGAGTTCTTGCACCTGTATCATTATATGTAGCTATTGTTCTACTTGTTGTGTCTTGATATGGATTTTGTGCATTAGGATCCATTATTGAAAGATTTCCTAATTGCTCACCTGAAGTTACAGTTGGTTTTTCTACTGGCATTCCACCTACATTAACTGTAGCGTCTAGTTCTGGATGACTTGAGCTTAAGTATGATGGTAATGCAGTACCATGCTGAACACAAAACAAGTTTTTTTGCGTAGTAAGATTCCTATCAAAACTTATTTGTGTACCGCTATATGTGTTTGGGGAATATTGCACCCCTAAATTGTTAACTGTTTGTCCTGGAGTACTTGTTACATCTGCATCAACTATTGTTGCTAATCCTATGAAAAATAAAATTAGCATTGTACCTAACAATGTTAATAACATTTTCCATTTTGTTTTTAGGCTTATTACATTTGACATAATAAATTACCTCCTTTTATTATTTTACTACATTTTTCCATAAATTTCAAGGGTTTTTTAAATATTTTTTTACTTTTTTGTAATTTTTTGGCTTTTTTATGTAATTTTATTATATTTTACATTTTATGTAAGATATGGTGTGTACTGGTTATTCGGGTTGCCCTCGACGCCGACCCCTACTTATACAAATCATTTATCACAATCGACAAATATTTCATACTGACTAAACATTGTTCCATTGTGTTGCCAGTAGCACCAACTTCAATTAAGCTAGCTCCTTTTGCCAAATTTTGATTATACCTATAATTGCTTACTTCTATCGGCTTAAACAATCCTGGATATAACTTTTCTGCCCTTTGCTGAATTTGAATAGCCACTCTTAAGTTTTCTTTCCAATTTGGATGTTCTAATCCTCCACCATCCGTTCCAATAACAAACATTATTTGTGCAGCATATTCTCCATTAATTTTTACTGTTGGAGCATAAGAACTATCACTTCCTACTGCATCTCTATGCATATCAAAAACTAATTCATAATTTTTATTTTCACTCAAAACCTTACTTATTTCTGCGTATGAGCGATCATACGAACCGTTATATGCTGGATAATCAAAGTATGTTTTATCATGAATTACATTAAAGTTAAATTGTTTTAAGTCCTTTTCCAATTCATCTCCAACCCTTGCTACAGAACAGCTTAAATCTGTTGTTCTAAAATTACCACTACTTTTATAATTAAATGCTGATGTTTTTGTGTAACTTTCACAAGTATGTGTATGATATATTAAAATATTTTTATCTTCCTTATTTAAAGTAAATGGTGTATTTAAAATATCATCTGTAATAGTGTATTTGGATGTGTTTTTTATTTTCACATCATCATATGTTACATTATAATTTTCTTTTACTGTTGAGTTTTGCACTTCTGTATCCGCACTTCCTGAATCTGTTATTTCAGATAAATCTTCTGGTGTTGAATTTCCTTCACTAATATTTGAATTAACTTCTTTTTGTGTATTATTTGTATTGTTTAAAATTCCTAATTCATATTTTAAAATTCCATTTGAAGAAATAGGAATTAATTGTCCAATATCGCTTTTTTCTTCTTTCACATAGCCCACTAATGGAATTTCCACATTTACATATTGTTTAAGAGTATTTTCTGGGAATTCCTTTATCATGCTTTCCAATAACCCTAATGTTGAAGAGCTGTCCATTATATTATTACCCTTAAAAATAATAAATTTTGCAATAATTATTATAATAATTATTGCAAATATTATTTTTAAAGACTTTCTAATTATATCTTTCAAACTTAATACTGTTAAATTTATCATTTTTCAATATTTCCTCCATAGGTTTGTTTATGTTCTTATTAATGTATATTGAATAATGATAATTTTATGCTTAATCGTCGCCATTTACCACAATTTTGGTTTTAAATCCAAATATATTCTCGTCTCCTCTTTAATAATAGATGAATTTCCATGTCCTGGATACACAATAGTGTCTTCTGGCAAAATCATAAGCTTGTTTGTAATAGAAAGCATTATATCTTCAAAGCTTGATGTTGGCAAATCTGTTCTTCCCCATGTCCCTGAAAAAAGCGTATCACCTGATAATAATAACTTATTTCTTTCACAATAAAGGCACATACTTCCATTTGTATGTCCTGGAGTATGGATAATTTTAAATTCTATGTCTCCAATATGAATTATATCATCCTCATCAACTCGTGAGTCTATTTCTACATTTGGATCTTCTAAGTCAACACTATCAAATAATACTATATCTGGATTCTTTATGTTTTCACTTTCTATTCTATGAATTATAGTTTTTCCACCTAATTCATTTTTCACTCTTTGCACTGCTCCAATATGATCAACATGACAATGAGTTAAAGCAATATATTTTAATTTTCCATCTAATATTTTTACTACATTTATTATTTTTTCTGGTTCCGCTCCTGGGTCTACCAACATCGTTTCTCTGCTATATTCATCTATTATAATATAACAGTTTGTGACAAGTGATGGCTTCACGGTTACCTTTAATCTTTTGAATATCATTTTACTTTCTCCTATTCACTTCATATACGCTTTGTACGCTTTTCAATATATTTATCATCTTTTTTAATTCTTTTAAATTTGTAATCTCTAATTTTAATTCTATTATTGCTATTTGGTCTTTTGTTATTTTTGAGTTAACCCCCAATAATTTAACTGTTTTTGCATTTCCTATTTCTTTTATTATATCGGCAAGAAGCCCTTTCCTATCGCTAGATAGTACTTCTATATCAACATTATATGAAGTATCTACATCTTTTTCCCAATATACATCAATTAATCTTGCTTCTTCTGAAATTAACCCACTTATATTAGAACAGTTACTTCTATGAATAGAAACTCCTCTACCTTTTGTAATATACCCTACAATCTCGTCTCCTGGTAATGGGTTGCAACATTTAGAAAATTTAACTAAACAATTATCTATTCCTTTTACTTTTATACCAGTAGATGCATTTTGTGAATGACCTTGGGTAGATATAGCGGTCGACCCTACATTGGATAATTTTTGTATTTCTGGACGAATAATGTTCGCCCCTACATCCGATTTTTTTATATCTTGCTTATCTTTAGTTTCTTCTTTTTCAATTTTCCTAAACCATTTTTGTATTTTTGTTTTTGCACCTGAACTTTTTACAAATTTTAACCAGTCTCTGCTTGGTCCTGTTGAATTATCAGACGTTATAATTTCTACAATATCACCATTTTTCAGTTCCGTGATTATCGGTTTCATTTTATTGTTCACTTTGGCGCCAGTCATCTTATTGCCTATCTCTTCATGTATACTATATGCTAAATCAATCGTATTGCTTCCTCGTGGCAATACTTTTATATCGCCTTTTGGTGTAAACACATAAACTTCATCTTCGAATAATTCGGTTTTTAGTACTTTCATAAATTCTTCTGGATCTTGAGTTTCACCTTGCCATTTTAATGTTTCTCTAACCCACGCCAGTTTATCTTCTTTAACCGTTACTGTAACTCTTTTGTGTTTGTTTGCTTCTTTAAAAGCCCAGTGTGCTGCCACACCAAATTCAGCAACTTGATGCATTTCCCAGGTTCTTATCTGAACTTCAAACGGTACACCATTTGCCCCTATTAATGTAGTGTGAAGTGATTGATAATTATTTGACTTTGGTACTGCAATATAGTCTTTGATTTTCCCCGGTATTGGATTATACAACTCATGTACTATTCCAAGAACAGCATAACAGTCTTTTACCGAATTTACTAATATTCGTATTGCAAATAAATCATATATTGATTCTAACCCACAATTGTCTCTTTGCATTTTTCTATAAATACTATAGAAATGTTTTACTCTGCTTTGTATATCAAATTCTATATCTGCTTCTTTTAAATGTGATTTTATATTATCTGAAATTACATCTAGGAATTTTAATCTTTCTTCCTTTTTCCCTTTTATTCCTTCTAATAATTCTTTATATTCTTCTGGATATAAATATTTAAATGCTAGGTTTTCTAATTCTGATTTTAATGAATAAATACCTAATCTATTTGCAAGTGGTGCATATATGTCCAGTGTTTCCTTAGAAATTCTTATTTGACTTTTTCTACTTAAATGTTTCAATGTTTGCATATTATTTAGCCTATCTGCTAATTTTATTAACACAACTCTAACGTCTTTAGCCATTGCTAAAAACAGTCTTCTATAATTTTCAACTTGTTGTTCTTCTTTTGTTTGATATTCTAGTTTTTTAAGTTTAGTTATACCTTCAATCATCTCTGTAATCTCTGGTCCAAACTCTTTTAATATTTCATCTCGTTTTGCATCTGTATCTTCTATTATGTCATGTAAAAGTGCAACGCATATAGCTTGGTCATCTAATCCCAGCTCAGTCAAAATGCTTGCAACAGCTACTGGATGAACCATAAATAATTCGCCAGATTCTCTTTTTTGATTTCCATGATGGTTTTTGGCATATTCATATGCTTTTATTATTAATTTTGAGTCTGATTTTTTGTTTTTCTCTTTTGTAGATTTTATAATATTTTGAATTTCTTCTTCCAATTTCTTGTCACTCTCCTTTCACTGTGCTTTTTATATATAAATCAACTATAATAGTCCGCTTCCGTGGTTGGTGTATATTTTAAAAAAATTCCCTCCAGGTCAAGGGGTAATCCGTATGCCTCAAAGGGCTGTCGGGTAACTTTTTTAAAATATACACCAATCACTCACGCTATTCTACACATTTCAGTAAAGTAGCTTGTGGTGGTTAGTATATGTTTTTAAAAAGCGTACGACAGCCCTTTGAGGCCCATGGAATCTTCGAAGGCTTGGAGAAGCTTTTTAAAAACATATACTAACCACCACAAGCGGATATTTGTAGCAAAAGTAACTTTAGAATGACTTCATCACACTTTTCAAATTAACCTGCAACTGCTTATTTCCGCCAAAATCATTCATTTCTATAATTCCACAAACATCTACTTTATCCCCCAATTGAAATTCATTTGATAAATATCCCATGTTAAATCCAATTGCGTCAATCGTTTTATTCCCAATTTTCAATTTCATTTTTAAATGTTTCCCATCAGATAAGGCTCTAATTGAATTGATTTTTAAGTTCTTTATTGCAAATATTGGAACTTTATTTGCTTCCCCATATGGTTCTAACATCTGTAATTCATCTACGTTAAATTTTTCTATATCATTTAAATTTAATAGCATATCAATATAAATTACTGGAACAACACTTGGTATTTCAATTGTATTTACCATATCTTTTAATGCGGTTTTAAGTTTGTTAAAGTTCTTTTTAGGAAGTTTGAGCCCAACTGCCATTTCGTGCCCACCATATCTTTCTAATAATTCACTATTTTCACATAGTGCATTATGTAAGTCAAACCCTGGTATGCTTCTTCCTGAACCTGTTGTCATATCATCTTCAATACTAAGCAATATAGTTGGCTTATAGTATATTTCCGTTATTTTTGAAGCAACTATTCCAATTACTCCATGATGCCAATTTTCACCTGCTAAAATAATAAAGTCCTTTTCTAATAATTTTTCTTTTTCTATTTTTTCTATTACCTCTCGTAATATTTCTTTTTCAACAACTTGTCTTTCTTTATTATAATTGTTTAAATTATCTGTTATCTCCATTGCCTTTGCTATATCTTTCGTTAAAAACAGCTTTACTGCTTCCGTTTGATGACCCATTCTGCCACATGCATTTATTCTTGGTGCAATACCAAAAGAAATAACATTTGAGTTTATATTTTTTAATTCAGATGATTTTATTAAACATTCTAACCCAATATTTCTTGTTTGTTTAATTAGTTCTAAACCTAATTTTGTTATAACTCGATTTTCATTTATTAAAGGAACTATATCAGAAACCGTCCCAATGCATACTAAATCCAAATATTTTAAGTAAGCTTTTGGTTCTAAATTGAAACTAATGGCTAATGCTTGAATTAATTTAAATACAACCCCTACTCCAGCTAATTCTCTAAATGGATATGAACTATCTATTCTTTTTGGATTTATAACTGCAAGTGCTTTAGGCAATGTTTTCAAGGGTTCATGATGATCCGTTACAATTACATCAATATTTAGGGTGTTAATATATTCTATTTCTTCATGACTAGATATACCGCAATCCACCGTAATTACTAAATTACATTTTTCTTTAATAAAATTTTCTATTGCTTCTTTATTTAAACCATACCCTTCTTTTAGTCTATTCGGTATATAGTAGTCTACTTCTAATCCTAGTTCTGATAAAAATTCTTTTAATACTGTTACACTCGTTATTCCATCTACATCATAATCTCCATATATTATAACTTTTTCTTGAACTTTTATGGCTTTCTTAATTCTTTCTACCGCTTTCTCCATGTCTGGCAAATCATATGGATTGTGAAAATCATTTCTGGTAGGATTTAGAAAGACTTTTATATCTTGGTCTTCTACAACTCCCCTATTTACTAATATGGTTGCCAAGATTTCTGATAATTTATATTTTTCTGATATATTTTTTACTTTTTCCTTGTCTCTTTTTATGTACTCCCATTTTTTGTTCACACTTCTGTCCTCCGTCTTCCCATACAGTATGCTGGCAGGCATGAAAACCTGCCCTTCCTTAAAGTCCAACCTCTAACTTTTAACTTCTACTGCAATACTTCTTTTACTGCTTCTGCTATTATTTTGTTTACATCTGCCAACATAACATTAAAAGCAACTTCTTTATCAAAGAAATTTTTTACATCATTATTTTCTATTAATATTTGATATAGTTCTTGTAATTTCTTCATTTTATCTTCATCTTGCTGGCCTCCGGTTTTGTACTGTTAACATTTGTACTTCGTATCTTATTTTTTCGAACTCTTCAATCTTTGTTTTCAATTCTGGATTTGAAAATAATTCTTCTTTTAATTTTTTGTATTCTAAAAATTCTGCACTTTCTTTTATTGACTTGGCCAACTCATGTGCTTTATCGTAAATTGCCATGGTTTCTCCTTCCTATGCGTAAGATGTTACTTTCTTAAACGGCAACAGCTTTGTATAATCTCCATCTAATGCATTTCCCTTTTTTGTTTTTTTCGCTTTCTCTTGTACTAATTGCCTTGCCTGATATTCTGCCATATTTTCACAAATTGCTTTTTGGTAAACAAAGTATGTGTCTTGTGCAAGTTTAGCCCATGAATATTCATCTTTAACCTTTGCTTTAGCATTTCTTACAATTTTATCATATAATTGAGAATCATATAATAATGTAATTACTGAATCTGCTATTGAATTCGAGTTGCCTGTATAGCTTTTCATTCCATCTAAACCATGCCCAACTATTTCATTAAAGCCACCAATATCTGAAGTTACAATCGGCACACCTGCTAACATTGCTTCTAGTGCAACCACTCCAAATGGTTCATATGTGCTTGGGAATACAGCTATATCTGCACATTTATACATTTTAGGAACCTGCTTTGCATTTAGCCATCCAGTAAAATATACTTTATTACCTAACCCTAATGCCTCTACTTGTGATTTCAATTCTGGTAACATTCCACCATCGCCTGCAATAATTAACTTTACATCATGATAATATTCTAATATTTTAGGCATTGCACTAATTAGGTGTTGTATGCCTTTTTCGTTTACCATTCTTCCTACAAATAAAATTATTTTTTCGTTATCTAATGCATATTGTCTTCTAAAATCATAATCCCTTTCAATTCCATTATATGAATTTAAATTAATTCCATTTGGAACTACATTTATTTTTTCAAATGGTAATCCAAATAACCTTTGTATATCGCTTTTCATAAAATTACTGTTTACTATAACTTCTGAAGATTCGTATGTTAATAGCCATTCTGTATCATTTATATATCTTTGAGTTTCATCATATATTCCTTTGTTTCTTCCCGCTTCTGTTGCATGTATTGTAGCTACCAAAGGAGTATTATATGAGTTTTTTAATGTTTTAGCTGCATATGCAACTAGCCAATCATGTGCATGTATAACATCAAATTTTTCCCCTTGTTTAATCAATTCATTTACCTTCGAAATCATATTAAAATTCATTTGCATAACCCAATCTATAAAATTATTTGGGTTTATCATGTAATTATCTATACGATATACTTTTACTCCTTTATCATCTTCATAATATGGCACATTACCATCTCGATATGTAACAACTGTTACGTCATGACCATCTTTGGTTAACCTTTTTGATAAATCATGAACAACTCTTGAAATTCCACCTATTATTCTTGGTGGGTATTCCCATGACAACATTAAAATTTTCATTAGTAAACTCTCCCCTTTATAATTTAATAGTTTAGAAAAAGACACCCGCTCCCGTTGCAATAGGCGTTTTTAGTATCTACAGACCTCCCGTGGGTTAAGTATCTTTTTTAAAAAAGATACTTAACCCACTAGCGGTCCTTTAGTACGAGCAACAACCCTTGTGAATTACGTAACCCCTCATGCTATTCTATTAGTAACCTATTTTATTTTACTACAAAAATATTAAAATAGCAAGGCATATAGTAAGAAAATTAGACATATATTTTAGTATATCATTTTGGAGGAATTTTATGTTTGTATATAATCTTAAAATAAAGAAACCGTCTGGCTTACAAGTATTATTTATTTGTGCTATTATAGTAGCTATTATCTTTTTTATTATTTCAGCTTATAAAATTTTTAAAGCAACTAGTGTTTTTAAAACCGAAGATGAGTTAAATTCTAGTGATGTTTATGAAATTACCAATATAAATTTTACAAATATTTTAAAAACTGTGCATGATAATGTGGATTCGTATGTTGGTCAAAAGGTTCATTTGATTGGCTATGTTTATAGGGTGCCAGATATACGGAGCTAATCAAATTATTTTAGCTAGAGATATGGTTATAACCCCTAACAAACAAACTTTAATAGTTGGTTTTTTAGCACAATATGAAGATTCAAATAAGTTTAATGAAAAAACTTGGGTGGATGTTACTGGTACTATACAAAAAGGTAATTACCATGGTGAAATTCCTGTAATTATGATTGAAACTATAAAGGAAATAAATAAACCATCTGATGAATTCGTTTATCCACCAGATAGCGATTTTATTCCAACAAGTGCGTTGATAAATTAGGGGTTGCGAGTATAAATTATGTTCGTCCGAGTCAATAAAGATGTTAGTACCTATTATAACTCATAATACATCTGTTGCATTTCTACAGGCATGTCTATATCAGTTGCTGGATATTTATATGCATCATATGATGTGCGAGCCACTGATGAGTGTAGGTTAGTCATTGTTTTACTACTAATATTAATAAAACTATAATTATATGGAGTTTGGTCGGCCCATGTTAAATCTAATTGATAATAATTACCATTAATTTTTACAATATTCCACGCATGAACCAAAAGGTTATCTGCATAATAATATGAATCTAAATTAGCCATTGTAGCAAGATAAAGAAAGCTGATTGAATAAGCATCACATATCCCTTTCCCAAGTATAAATGTATAATAGATGTCAGGATGATCAAAATAATAGTATCCAAAAGTAGCCCCAGAATCTGGACTAGGTTGGGCAGTTGTAATAAGATCACCATCATAAACTACTTGACCAAGCAAATAATTAACAATAGCATATTCCCTTTGTAAATCGTTCATATTATCGGTTATAATATTTTTATATACATCTTTAATTTTTTCAATTGCAGTTTGATAATCATTGTACATATTTATATAATATTCTGCAATGTTTTGGTTAAATCCAGAATTATTAAAAATTTTATCAAAATTATTAATAATCGGACTGTAATCCATAATTGGATTGTCTAGAAATATTGGAAATGCTAGACTATCTGATATATTATTAATAACACTAATATCTGTTATTCTATTCCCTGATAAGTTTAAATATCTAATATTTACTAATTGACCCAATGGAGTAATATCTTTGATTAAATTATTCCCTAAACATAAAGATGTTAGAGCCTTTAATCCACTTAGAGGACTGATATCGACGATACCATTATCATTTAGTTCAAGAGTTTCTAAATTTGCTAAGTATTTTAAGGGTTCTATATTAGTAAGATGAGCACGATCTAATGTTAAACTCTTTAATTCCTTAAAATATTGAATGCCATTTAACGATTTTATATCCCCGCCTGAAACATTCAAATCAGTAATTGTTTCAACATCTTTTGGAAATATTTCATTAGTTGTAATTTGTAGTTGAAGTTTTATACCTTTCTCAAAATTAGCATCTTCAAAAGCAATGCTTCCATCTGCATTCAATAATGAATTATAGTCAAAACCCATATCTTCATTCGCTTTTAATGAAAATTGAGTACTATTATTATTGATTGATTGATTATCGATAATATTACTAGAAACTTGAATTGTTAATTGCTTATTAAGATTATTTTTATATGTGTTTTTGCTTAATAAACTAGAATTTATTGCATATATTGCTCCTCCTGCTAATACTAGTACTAAAACTATAATTATGACTATAGCTATTAATGTTATTCCTTTACTTTTTCTTAAATAGTTCATGAAAATTCTCCAATTAAAATATTTAATTCTTTTTATCAAATATTATCATTAATTGTCCTAAAAAATAAACATATTTACTTAAAATTTAATATAACCGTAATATTGCCGTTACGTTATTGTAATAATCCTGTTTATATAAAAATAAATATTACAAGAAAAGATTGACAAAAAAATATAAAACATATAAAATTAAGTTGTAAAAAATGGAGTATAATCAAATGAAAAATAAAAAAAGAATAAACATACCTTTTATATTTATATTAACTATTATAACGATTGCAATTGTTAGTGTTTTTTGTTTTCATACTATCAGTCAAAGTACAACACATGCTGTACAAACAATGGACTCTTATATTGAAATACCAGAAATAACAAAAGAAAATCTAGCAATAGAACAAATAAATTCAATAAATTCTGAACCTATCATAGTAGAGCTTGACTCCATTACAACAGACCCAACTCCTGTTATAATTGAATCTGCTCCTGTTTCAACAGACCTTACCATTAGTGCAATAGGAGATTGCACACTGGGTTCAGATGTTAATTTGGGTTATGCAAATAGTTTTAATTCGTATTACGATAAAAACTCACCAGATTATTTTTTTAGCAATGTTTACTCTGTTTTAGGACAAGATGATTATACAATAGCCAATTTAGAGGGAACTTTTACTTCTTCTAATAATCCAAGTCAAAAAAAGTTTAGATTTAAAGGTCCAGAAAAATATGCTGATATTTTAACAGCTGGAAGTATAGAAGCAGTAAATTTATCCAATAATCATTTTAAAGATTATGGAGAAACTGGTTACGAAGACACAAAAGCAGCTTTAGAAAAAAGAGGAATAGATTTTTTTGATTATGATAATGTTTTAGTGAAACAGATAAAAGGAATTAAAATTGGTTTAATTAGTTTTAGTGAATGGAGTTCTACAGCTGACATGCAATCTTCTTATTGGAAAAATATTAAAAAAGAAGTAAAAGATAAATTAAAACAATTAGATGAGCAAGGTGTAGATATAAAAATTGTTACATTTCATTGGGGATTAGAAAGAGCCTATGTACAAAATGCAGAACAAGTTTCTTTAGCTCATTATGCAATAGATAATGGAGCAGATTTGGTATTAGGTCATCATCCTCATGTGTTACAGGGAATAGAAAAATACAAGGATAAATTAATTTGTTATTCCCTTGGTAATTTTTGTTTTGGTGGAAATACCAATCCCCCTGATAAAGACAGTATGATTTTTCAAGTTACATTTTCTTTTGTAGATGGAATTCAAAAAGAAATGAATTATGAAATAATCCCTGTATCAATATCTTCTTCAAAAAATAAAAACGATTTTAAGCCTATCATTTTAACTGGAAAAGAAAAGGAGAGGGTTTTAAATAAAATAGATTTTATAAATTGAAAATCAGTAAACTCAACCACATAGTCCGTTTTTTGTAGAGACTGACAACTTCATTCCACCATTGTCCCTTCTCTACCATCACCCCATGTGGATTTTACGCAAACTTTCACATTATATCTTTTTGCAGTTTTTATACACTTATCATGCAATACTTTTGCTCCGTTATTAGCCATTTTTATCATTTTATCGTATGAAATAGTCTCATATTTTATTAACTTTTTAAATGTCTTTTTAGACCTATGCAACTTATTTGGGTCTTCTGCATATACACCATCCACATCTGTATAAATATCACAAACCTGTGCATTCAAGCTTGCAGCTAAATGCACTGCTGTTGTGTCTGATCCACCTCTCCCTAATGTTGTAATATTTCCTTCAGCATTTACACCTTGGAAACCTGCAACTATAACTATCTTTCCTGCTTTTAGTTCCTTTATTATTTTATCTGTTTTTATATTTATTATATTTGCATCACTGTAATTGTCATCAGTTGTTATTGGAATTTGCCACCCAGTAAAAGATTTCGCTTCATATCCTAATTCTTCTAAGCACATGGCTAACTTTGCAATAGTTATCTGTTCTCCAACAGATACTAAAACATCATGTTCTCTTTTGTTTGGATTTGTTGTTATTTCTTTTTCTTCTTCTATTAATTTATTTGTTTTCTTTCCCTGTGGTGCATACTGTTATACCAATTTATGAGCTACAAATATTCCAAATGATATTTATTGCTCTTTTTTTAGTTTCTGGGTTTATTTTCCCAACAAGTATTTTTGAAATAAATGTTTCAACCGCTAATCTGTCAAGTTTCTTTAAATGTTGATATTCTTTAAATATAGACTGTTCTTCTTTTCGTTGTTCTTTCTTCTTTTCTAAAGAAACTATTTCTTCATTAATTTCATTAACTCGGTTTGTAAAACTTGTTATTTCATTGTTATACTTTTCTTTTAGTATTCCAAACTCAATAGTTGTAATTACTCCATTTGCTCTATCTTCATAGAGTAGGGCAAATCTATCTGTTTGTTCTTTTATTTTCTTATCAAGTATATTCTTTTCTTTTTCTAATGTTGTAACATCTTTTTTATAGTCTGAATTTACTTTATTCTCATAATAACTTTTTTCAAATTTAGTTTGATTATAATATTTATCAATTTGTTTGTTTATTTCTTTTAGTATTATTTCTTCTAGTACATCAATTCTTACAGAAGAATTATTATCGCAACCTGCACCGCAAGTACCTCTTTTCTTCTTACATACTAGATATTCTAGTTTTAGTGGGCTATCTTTTGACCCTCTTCTATAAGATGTTTTTTGAAAGATTTTACCGCAACATTCACAATATACCTTT
The DNA here is from genome assembly GCA_009778695.1 of Oscillospiraceae bacterium. Classification (GTDB taxonomy): domain Bacteria; phylum Bacillota; class Clostridia; order TANB77; family CAG-508; genus WRFS01. The sequence goes on along the minus strand of WRFS01000001.1, from coordinate 76,981 downwards.
TGACTAAAAATATGTACCTCGCCACTTTTTGTCGGCTTTGCTCTTGACTGTGTTATTTCATTATTCTTTGTTTTTGCTCTTGCAGAAAACTTATCTCTTACAATTCTTGAAATAACTGGGTCAAGTATTCTTTCGTGGCAACATGCAATAATAGTCTGTTCATTTTTCGGTACTTTTCTTTTCTTTTTGATATTATGCGAAATTGTTTCAGTCCTGTTTTGAATTAAAATACCATCGTAGGTTTCATTTCGTAATATTCTTGCAATTGTATCTGTATTCCAGTATTCTGTTCCATTAGGAACTCTAGCACAAACGAAATTTGACCCTTGTAACTTTTTATACTTGCTTGGCGTTGGTATATTCTTTTCGTTTAAGTATTGGCATATTCTAAAGTATCCTAAACCCTTTGCATGCAACTCGTAAATCGTTTGAACTACTTTTGCAGCAGAAGGGTCGGGGATTAAATGATACATATCGTTTGGGTCTTCTATATAACCATAACATGCAAATGACCCTGTCCATTGTCCTGCTTTATTCTTTCCTTTTAAAGTTGCTTTGACATTTACCGACTGTTCAGCAATTTTATTTTCGTCTACAATAGCAGTAATTTGCCTTTGTAACTTATTTCCTCTGACAGCAGTATCTGAATGGTCTACAATACTTAAAAACCTTATATTCCACTCTAAAAACCTTTTATGCAAGTATTTTTCTATCATTTCAACATCTCTTGCAAACCTTGATTGTGTTTTACAAATATAAACATCAGTATGTCCATTTTCACAGAACTTCAAAGATTTATTCCATTCAGGGCGACTTTCGTCTCCACCTGAGATGTCTTCTTCGTAGAAAATTCCTACAACTTCCATTTGGTAATCTTTACAATATTGTAGTTGCATTAATAATTGATTTAATATACTCTTACTTACACTTATTTTATTACCACTACCATCTTTTCTTTCTAAATCTTCAACCGACAAACGCACATATAGAATAGTTTTCTTACCATATTCTTTTTTATATGCTATCTTATCAGGATTAATTCTTTTGAAACAAGTTAAGTCATTAGTTTTCTTAATCTTTAAAAGGTCTCTAATAAATTCTGTAACATATATCAAATTTTCCTCAATTAATAATTCTTTTATTGCTTTAAATTCTATTGATGTATTATAATCGTCAACACTGGTTGATTTTATATTATAATCTAGTTTTGTATTAGTATAAGAATAAGAAATTTCACCACCTTTAATTTCTTCAATCATAGTAATTAAATTCCTTCTTTCTTTAATTACTATTTGAAGGCTTATATATACCGAAACAGTATATCATAAACTTAATGTTATTTACAGCCCTCAATAGTAATTTTTTCATAAAAAAGAAATAAGGTGGCTAGTTTCTCGTTAAAAATTGTAATTAATTCGTCTTCATTTTTCGCATTAGTTAAAGTTTGATTAATAACAACGAATTCATAATTATTCATATTTACCCCCAATTATTCATAAAAAGTTGTTACTACATAATTATGTTCTGTAATCACAACCCCCTTTCTAAAGCATATGTACAATGGTTTGTACATTATTATTTAAAACAAAAAAGTGTTTTAAATCCGAAATCTAAAACACCAAAAATTTATAATATTAAATGAAAATGTTACCCCCCTTAATTTATACAAAAAAAGTCATTTTAGTTTTTTAACTAAAATGACTTTTGAATTTTATGGATTTTTAAAAACTGTTGTATCTGCCATTACAACAGAAACGGCATCAACAAGTGAACCTATATTTAATTTTTTGCCTTTCATGGATATAGTTAAATTAACACAATTAGTTATATTTATATTAAAATCTATTGGTTTTGATAGGCTTGTGATTACTTTAGAAAATACTTGTTTTCCGTCTACATATATTTTAACTTCTGCACTTACTGTTTCCTTGTAATCACCTTGTTCAATTGCAAATTTACCATTTAATACATCGTATTTTTTGTCTACATTAAATGTAATTTTATTTTCTGTTGTAGTATCTATAGCAAAGAATTCCATTGCGTTATTCCATTCATTACCATAATTATCTTTTACTTTATCTATTTTCCAAATTCCATCTACATTTTGTAAAACGTTTAAATCACAAATATTTACTGGTATCAGAGCAGTGTACTTTGTTATTAAATCATCTATTTGTGTTGTATCAGTAGTTAATTCTTTGTTTTGTGTTAGTTCTGCAATAGCCTCATCATATTTTTTGTTGTTTGCTAAACTTTGGGCGTCAGCGATAACTTGGTCTAGCCTTTGTTGTTTTAAGGTATTTAATTGTGTTGTCATTTCTGTATCATTGCTATTACTATTTAAATAATCTTGTGCTTTTGTTATAGCAGTAGCATAATCTTTTTTGTCTGATAAGTCTTGTATTTCTGCCATTACTCCATCTTTATATGAATTGTTGGCTTGTGTTATCAAGTCTTGTACTTTTGCGTAGTTGTTACTGTCAGCTTCCATTACCTTATAAAATTCAGTAATTGCCTCTGTATAATTACCAGCAGTCATATCAGCTTGACCATTCGCAAAAGCTGTTTTAGAAGCTGAAATTATAGATAATTGATTTAAAGCATTATCAATATTACTAGGTGGTGGTGTTAAGTCTGCAAGTTGTTTTAGTTCTGTTTTTGTGTCATCATAGCTTTTGTTATCATTAATATAATCAGACAATAGTTGGTCTAAATAGGTATTCACTTTATCATTAGTTGATGTTTCCTTATCCGTTTTGCCTTTAATTGATTTACTGTAATAGTCATTTGCTTGTGCATACTGTTTGTCAGTTATGTACTTCATATAATTACTTGGTGTATTAAGTAGTGTTAGCTGTAAAACTATAACTGCACCAATAACAATTACTAATACAGGAATACTTATTCCTAAAATTAAGAATAATTTATTTTTTCCGTTTTTTCTTCTCTTTTTCGTCCATTAAAATTTCCCCCCATTATTTTACATTATAATAAGCATGACTTAATCCAAGATTTTCAAAACCTGATGTCTGAAACTCTAAAGTATTATTCGTTGTATCTAATTCAAATAATATGTGTGTATCATTATCAATTAGTTCAGCGGTGTCATTATTTGTAATCTTTGCTACTCCCTCGAATGTTTCTGCCTGCTTATTATACTTAGTAGTGATTACAAAATTTAAAGTATCTTTTGTTACTTTCGTAATTTGAATAACTGAATTATATGTATCACTTCCTGTTGTATTTACCCATGACTGCACTTTAAAATCATAATTAACTTTATCTGCCTTATATCTAATACCTGCAATTACTACAACTACTATTAAAATTAATACACTTAATATAACTATAATTTTTCTTGTCATTTTTATTTCCCCCCATTCTTTATATAATTATCTACGTTTTTGGCTGTAGATAAGCCTTTTACTGCCTTTGTTATATATACTGGTGTAGCAAATATTCCTATTATATATGCTAAAACAAGTTTAATAACAAAATAAATAAGCCACCCGAATTACTGGCATAAATAAAAATAATTTCGGTGTGACTTTTGTTAATACTCTCCAGCCGAAAGGAACACAGGCAGTCAAAATACTAAATACTATTAATCCCCCTGCTGGAAGTCCCATAACAATACTTATGACAAGTCCAATAACAAAAGCAACAACAGCCATGACAATAGTTTTTGTAAAAGTTCCTTTATCATAGTTGTTTCTTGCACTTGCACAGTCATCACATATTATCAAGTTTACTGCCTGATATTTTTCTGCACATTCCTTGCAAAGTCCTTTCCCACAGTCGCTACATTGTGCAACTGCTTCTTTTTCTTCATGATTATAACAATTCATAAAATTAATCCCCCTTTAAAATTTTTATATTTTGCATTATATAACAAATATAACCATAATGCAACCATTATAATTATATTTTTGAACTAACTATTATGATACTATACTTTACGGGGTGTTTAATGATGTTTCAAGTTAATAAAATAGAGAAAATTAATAAAAACAAAGCTAATGTTTCATTAACTGTCAGATTTCCTGAAGATGTATATAATTCTTATAAAAAATTATCAGAAGAAAGTAATCAAAGTTTCAACAGTATTATTATTTCAGCATTAAGATACTCACTAGACAATATGAAAAAATAATCAATATTTATAAAAAACATAAAAGTGATATTCTACACAAAACTGAATATCACTTTTATTTCTTCTCTGACAACTCCATCGGCTAACCCTCAAAACTCCTTCTACTCTTACTCTCACTCGTTCTCTCTTCTTCCTTCTCTACCTAACCCGCCAACCAAACACACATATATATATAATATATATCAAGAAGAGATAGAGTGGTCACGGGTAATTTTTAATAGCCGTGACCACTCTATCTCTTCTGTAAGCCTTGTGTTTGTTGGTGGGTGTAAATTTATTTGAATATTTTTTAGTGGCGTATTTAATTGGTACAGTTTAGTGACATATATAAAAAAGAATGATATTAATATTTCCACCATCCTTTTAATATTTTTAAATCTATACATTAATATTATTTCTTTTTAAATTTTTAAGCCATTTCATTCATTTTTACAACCTCCTTTTCATTATATACTTATTACTCTTATTGTAGCACATTTTATTTTTTTGTTACAGTACTTTTATCTTGTTGTATTTTATTTTTCATATCATCATTAAAATTAAATTTAATTTTATACATAAAATCCCTTTTTGGCTTACGAATTTCCCACGTGTAAAATGCTATATCTTTTTCATCTTGTATATCCAGTATTATTTCTTTTTCATCAATTTTTTTCCCTTTGTCATTTAAAGTTATACAAGTTATTATATTCCCTATTTCGGATTTATCCAAATACTTTCTTGGTACTTTTACAGAAAAATATAGGCATTCTTTAATTTTGGTATCATCAATAGTGCACGAATAGTAATCAAAGTCTAGCTCTTTATTAATAGTACTATTTGCTACTATTGGATATATGTTATTTTTTTTAAACATAATTTTATTTAAAAATTGCATGCTTATACGATTATTTATTTGGATACCATCAACTATTTTTTTTATAGGCACAGGTATTGGTACCAAATTAGAATTAGGGAAGAAAAAACTATCAGTACAATCATCTTTGTTATAGCTACCACCAACATAAAAATTATTTATATTATCATTAAGAGCTTTTACGATTGATACCCTAGTTGCTATACTCGCTCCTCCTATATATTCATTTATCAACCATTGATTAAGTATAATATACCCTCCGAGGGTTAGTGAATTTTACTCTATTTTTTAGTATGTCTTGTGGATTTAAATTTATATTAAAGTTTATATTAAACATTTTTTACTCCTATCATTTTGAAGGTTTTATTCATTACAATTACAACATATATATCTTTCTCATTATTAATTATTATACTTTTGTAGTATAACATATGTAGTATAACATAATTTTTGCGTAATGTAAATACATTTATGTAAATTATGAGTTTTGCTCATGACTTAAAAAATACAAAAACAAAAAACATCACAAGTAGAATACTTGCAACGTTTCTTGACCTATTTATTTCGTATTGTAGCATATTATAACAGGCTTTTGTTTGCTGTCAATAAGGTAAAAATGTCGGTTAAAATATTGTTAAAAATGTTGTATCATTTTGCTTTTATCCCTTATAAACATTGGATTTACTGCTTTTAATATTATACTTCATATTGACCTATTGACATATAGGCACATTTTTTTATTGAGAAAATAGTATTATAAACCTTCAATAGTAACTTAATATTTAACCTGTTATAACTGTATCCTCCATGTGCTGAAACCACTGCAACTACTTTTTTCCCATTTTCATATTCTCTTATAATATGTTCTGATACTTTATACAGCATTTGTGTATTGGCAACTGATGTGCCTCCAAATTTTTGTACTATTATGTTCATATATGCCTCCTAAATATATTATATTGTTTTGTATATAATATATTTAGATTTGGCATTTTATGTTAATGATTGTATCATAACGTGTTCTTCTCCATATCATATGAATATGTTAATATATCATTTTTTTATTATAAATAGCCACCGTGGGCTAAATGGACTATTTGGGTCAAAAGGATTAAACATATTAAAAAGATCCTCGTATGTTTGCACTGTAATCGTACATGTTTTTGTTGTTACCACACCAGCGTTATTCGTAATAGTTACCGTCATTGTGGCTGTTCCCACTGCTATACCCGTTACTTCGCCCGTCGCACTGTCTATTGTTGCAACTCCTGTGTTACTGCTTGAAAAGCTAATCGTTTTTGCTGTCCCTGTATATGTTAGTACTGGAGTGCTTTTAAGTCCTACCATTATGGTTAAATCATTATATGCAGTTATGTTTATATTATTTGACTCCGTTATAATTGATTTTGATACATTCACGTTTTCTGCTTGGTCTTTCACCCATACATAGTATGTTGTATTTTGTGCCAAGCCTGTTACTGTTACACTTTCTAATGATGTTGTTGGTTCAACACTTGTCCATCCGCTTATTGGTGCTATATTTGATGTTGTTATTTGATATCCATTTATTCCTGAACCTACGTCTGTTGCATTAAATGTTAAACTATTAGTTGTTGCTGTTATTATTCCTACAACTGGTGCTGTTTTATCTATGCTTGTTATATTTCCTGTTACATAATTTCCAGTATTTGTTCCGTCTGTTAATCTTGCATATATTATGCCATTCGTTGTATATGTTATCCCTGTTGTATAATTTGACCAGTCGCTTCCGTTTGTGCTGTATTGTAGGGTATATCCCGTCACAGTCGTACTTATTGTTACTGTTACATCCTCATTTGTCCATATGTTTGGAATATATGTAAATTCTAGGTTTTGTTGAGTTAAATCTGGTACAGATACTGTCGGTGGAGAAGGTGGTGTTGGTGTTGATGATTCGTCGACATTTTTTTCGCCTACACTATTTAACATGGTTATCATGTCACTTATTGAACCTTCTTCATTATTAACTGAATTATTATATGCACTCACTGCTTGCATTGTCTTATCAATTAATCCAGTATTAATTATACTACGTATTGCCACTCCTGCTAATATTAGCATTACAATCACGGTAATAATTAATGCTATTAATGTTATTCCATTTTCTTTGTTTTTTCTTATGTTCATACCACAATTCCCCCTAATTTCATTTTATTATATTTACATCACTTTAATAATGTATCTTTTTTAAGAAGTTGTATTGCCTCACTTATGTTAAGTTCTTTCTGCTCTCCTGTTGAAAGGTTTTTTAGAGAAACGGTACCATTTTTAACCTCATCTTCTCCAATAATAGCAACAAAAGGTATTTGCAACCTATCTGCATATTTAAACTTTGTGCCTATTTTTTTGTTACCACTATACACTTCTGTGTTAATTCCTTCATTTCTAAAGGAATTTGCAATTGGTAAACATGGAGCAATATCGTTTGAAGCAGATATGACTAACACATCAGATATAGATGTTTTTTCTGCTTTAATAGACTTTAGCTCATTGAGTTGATAGAATAATCTTGTTAGTCCTATTGAAATGCCAACTCCAGGTAACGGTTTATTCGTGTAATATTCTGCAAGATTATCATATCGACCTCCAGAACATACACTGCCGATTTGCTTGTAATCGTTAAGGATTGTTTCATACACGGTTCCTGTATAATAATCTAACCCTCTTGCAATTGTTAAATCTACCATAAAATTGCTTTCAGGTACTCCAAATAATTTAATATATGTAACTATTTCTTCAAGTTCCTTTACACCTTCTAAAAACAAGTCATCACTTATCCCTAGCTCTTTTAATGAATTGATTTTTTCAGAATTTGTGCCAATTATAGATATAAATTCTATAATTTTATATACAGAATTTTCTGATAACCCAATTTCTATAAGGAGTTGGGTTACAACTTCTTTCCCAACTTTGTCCAGCTTATCAATAATTCTCATAATCTCTGGCGATAATTCAACAAGATTCAAACTTTTGAAAAATCCATTAAGAATTTTTCTGTTGTTTATGCGGATGGTAAAATCATCAAAGCCTAATTCTCTAAAAGTAGTATAAATTATGCTAGGAATTTCAGCATCATTTACGATGCTAAGTTCTCCATCCCCAATGATGTCTATATCAGCTTGATAAAATTCTCTAAATCTACCTTTTTGCGGGCTTTCTCCTCTATAAACTTTACCTATTTGGTATCGTCTAAACGGAAATTGTAACTTGCCATAATTTTGAGCAACATATTTTGCCAATGGCACGGTTAAATCAAACCTCATTGACATGTCTGTATTTCCTTTTTTAAAACGATAGATTTGTGTTTCTGTTTCGCCTCCTGCTTTTGCAAGCAAAACTTCTGATAGTTCCAGAATAGGCGTATCCAACGGTAAAAATCCAAATCTTTCATAAGAACTCCTGATTTTATCTGCCATTTGATTGAACAAAATCTGTTCACTTGGTTGTAATTCCATAAAACCTGCTAAAGTTCTTGGTTCTACTTTTAATTCTGTTTTCATTTGAGCCTCCTTAGATGTTTATGTGGGAGTAAAATATTACGTTTAATAACAACTGCTAGTTATAATATTTTACTATACTTTATCACTTTTTGCAATAGCAAATGAATGGCGTCTTACTTTCTCTATGACCACATTGGTTTGCACAATTTTTTATTAGTTGAATTTGGTTGAAAATGGTTGAATTTAGTTGAATTTAGTTGAACTTAGTTGAATTTAGTTGAATTTGGTTGAGTTTGGTATAGAAAAAAACTTGCATTTACATAATAATTATGGTATAATCATTATGTAAATTATATATTTGAAAGGAGCCACTATAATGCACACTGCAACTAAGTTAACTAGTATATCAACTGAAAAGAACTTTTCAAAAGATAAATTATCATATTTTATGTCTGTAGTCACTATATTATTTTTAGCATGTATGATTGTAATATTTTCGGCTTTGAACTTTAGTCAAATAATGGAAATAGTAAAAGGAAAGGCCAATGCCGCTACTATAGTGTATTCTGGACAAGCTCAAGTAGCACCAAATCCAGAACCATTAACTATAAATTTTTAATAACGAAAAAACAAAAAGAGTGTCCTAGAATACAAAATTTCGGGCTGTCGAGGACGCCAGCCCCTACACAAATGTAGGGGTCGACGTCCTCGGCGACCCGAAAACAATAATTCTAGGACACCCTCTTTATTTTTATCTCTTACTAAATTACAAAATATTGATTTATCAGTGTTTTAAAGGCTTTATGTGACATACTGGTGTAATATACCTAAAGCCCTATAAGAATTTATAGGAGTATTAATTAAAAAATAAAAAAGCTGGAACAAAGTTATACTAAATTATTTCTAGTAAAAAAATCATATTTGAAAATAAGATTTAAAAGCAGAAATTTTAATTATTCTTGTTTTTATTTATAAATTAGAACTATTTTTTCAAGAAAAAATGTGCATGCTTGTCAAGAGGGTAATGTGCTATGTAATATCAAAAATGAAAAACCCTGTATTTACTGGGGATAGAAAAATAATTATAGAACATTTTAGGCACTTTTTTGGTACTTTTTTTGTCCTTGACATGGGACATTTGTGTGTTAGAATATGTTAAGCTAGGAAATGAATGTCGATATTTATAATATCCTAGTAAAGAACAGTGATAGTGTATTTCACTGTTCTTTTTAATTTAGCAGAAAGGGGGAATGAAATAAAATCAAGATTACATATGTGAATAATTAAAAAATATAAGAAGATCAGAAATCTTCTTATATTTATTTTTATTTAAAATTACTTAAACGCTCAATCTCAAAATCATTATTTTTATCATAACAATATAAATCGAAACCTATTCCAGCATTAATTGAAGAAATAAAAGATATAATATCATTGGGTATCCCATTTAAAGGTCTATTCCCTGTTTTTAAATGAATAATTACTGTAAAATATGGAGTTAACTCTAAATCATTACATAAAGTTTTTATAATATCTTTTTTATCTTTTAAAGAATTTATAATTTTTATAAACGGAATGGAAATGTCTTGACATTTTTCTTCTCTAATAGTTAAAACCCATTCGGTCATAGCAATTCCGGCTTCAATACTCGACTGTGGAAACTCATTTTTCCGTCTTGTTTTTGTCGGAACTATTCCTATTCTATTTGTAACCTCATCAATATTGAAATCTTTTTTATCTATATTATTTAGACAAAATGATACTGAAATAATTGGAATAAAAATTTCTATTTTCTCACCTTCTTCCAAATTCTTCTGTCGCTTGTTTAATGCTTGGATTATCTTTTTTAACTAACCATAATCGGTTATCATTTGTATCAATTGCGACATCCCAAAAACTAACATCGCTCTTACCTACATAATAACCTTTGAATTCTTCGACGCTAGAATATCCAAGTTGTTCAACAATTATTTTTCTAGCTATATTGTTATTACCAAGAATATCTAATCCGCATTTCTAGTTCCTCCTTTTATTTTTGTTACATTATATATTTTTAAAAAATAAAAATCAACAGTATTCGATAAAAAACACAAGTTTTTTTACTGTCACTAGCATATACACCTTAAGTATGCCACACAAAAAATATATGTCCAGCCTGTACCCGCCAAGCAAATACAGGGATACACTTCATGTTAGGGTGGTCTCGGCTAGCTTATTTCTACCCGAGACCACCCTAACACAACGTGAGTAATAATAGTATTACCAGTACATATATATGTAGTGTGTGAGTAGCTTGGCGGGTGCAGGTGTGTGAGTGAGAGAGTGTGTGGTTGGGTTAGGTTGGTTAGTGGGGCTTCGGAGTTGAGGCAAGGCTTTGGAGATGTAAGCTGTTCTTTGGAGTTTTGAAGTATTCCGCTGGAGCAGTGAATAGTATATCAAAGGGGGGATTTATGGAATTATCAGCTAGAGATTATAAAATTTTGGGAAATTTAGGAAAGTGGCATTTTTTAATTGCCAGTCATATAGAATTTTTGGCAGGTTTTCCGTCCAGCAGGACAATGTACAGGAGATTGAAAGTTTTAATTAAAGAAAAGTTGATAGAAAAGCAGAAGATATTGTATGGTGTGCCAAGCCTTTATACTCTCGCCCATAAAGGACTTATTCTACTTTCTTTAAATAAAAGAAAAGACAAAATAAGAATAGAGTTATTGAAACATAATATACATGTTATAGATACACTTATTTATCTTATGAAAAATAAGGTTATAACCGATTTAGAGAGTGTAAAAAGTGAAAAAGAATTAAATCGAAAAAATGGCTTTTCTAAAAGAACCCATCAGCCCGACTTTGTTTTCTTTAAAGATAATAAAACATATTGTGTGGAAGTTGAACTTTCTTTAAAGTCGACGGAAACATTAGAAAAGAATTTGAAAGATAATTTTTTAAAATATGATAATCAAATATGGGTAGTCGAGAAAAGAAACAACAAAATTGAAAGAAATATTAAATCGTTAATGAATAAGTATTCAGATATAAATATTTTATGTTTGGAGGAATTTTTAATATAGAAGAATTTATAGGTAAATTATTTAATCTAAACCCTGCTTTATTAATGATGATAGCAGTTGTAATAACTTGCTTTTTCTTGATAATAATTAAAATTATTCAAGAGACTAGAACAGAGAAAATATATAACTTTGATGAAGATATAAGAATGAAGAAAGAAAATAAAGAAAATAAGAAAAATCGTGATTTTCAAGCAGAAAACAAATCTGTTTTTCTAGGTACAAGTGCTGGAAAAAAGAAATTATATTTAAAAGAAAATGTCAAAAATGTGTATGTCTGCGGAACGACAGGAAGCGGTAAAACGGTGGCACTGTCAAACTTTATTGATTATTCTGTAGCTCGCAATATTCCTTTACTCATTATTGATGGCAAAGGCGACACCGACTATGGCTCCCTCTTGGATATAGTAAATAAATTAAAGGGCGATAAAAAGCTGTATGTCATTGATTTAAACAATCCTTCTTCCTCTGATAAATATAATCCCTTTGGCAATACCAGTTATACAATAGTTAAGGATATGCTTATTAATATGACCGACTGGAGCGAAGAGCATTACAAAACCAATACGGAAAGATACCTGCAAAGATTAGTAGAGTTATTGGATAAAAACGCAATTACCCTATCTTTTAAAACTATTGTTGAAAATATGAGTATAGATAAATTTCAAATATTAAGTACAAATTTATTGAAACAAGAAATAATTACAAAAGACGAGCATATACATAATTTAGAGTTTATTAATAAGGACATCGAAAAAATAATTATCGGAGCCAGTGCGAGATTTGCTACTATTCTCGAAAGTGAGCTGGGAGTTATATTTGAAGAAACAGGAATAGATATTTACACTGCCTTAAGGGAAAATGCCATTATCTTATTTATTTTAAATCCATTAATCTATCCCGAATTAAGCCAGCTGGTCGGCAGATTAATAACGATAGACAGTAAAAAAGCAGTTTCTAATCTTTTCAAGAACAAAGTCGAACGAGGCTTTTTTATTTTCGATGAAATCAATGTTTATTCCAGTCCAACTCTCTTAGATTTAGTAAATAAATCCAGGAGTGCGAATATAACCTGTATCTTAGCCAGTCAAAGTTTATCCGACTTAGAAGCCAAAGGCGGAGAATATTTTAAAGAACAAATTATTGAAAATTGCAACTGTTATGTAGTAATGCGACAGAATAGTGCGAAAAATGCAGAACAATGGGCGGATATTATCGGGACGAAAAATTCTTTTTCAGTCACCTATCAAATCGAAGACAATCTTTTGGGCGGAGCTGATACAGGCAAAGGAAGTGTCCGAAAAACCAGAGAATACATCTACCACCCTGACGAGATTAAGTCGCTCCCTGTGGGAATGGGCTTTTTAATAAATAAGGATAGTAATTCCAAAACCAAAATCATTATCAATAAACCATTTTAATTTTTATGAAAGGAATTAAGAAAATATGAAGAATATGAAAATACATATCAGCAAAGGGAATATCATTTTTATAGGGATAATTATTTTAGTTTATTTATTATTAGACTATTTAATATGGAGCGGTAGCGGTTACGTTGTTAATATGATAATTTTTCAAATTATATTTATTGCTATTGCTATTTCACCAGTCGGCGAAGGTATTCTTAGGTTTTTATTTGGGGTAAAATCTTTAAAAACCAGTAAGGATAAAGAATTTCTAATGCCATTATTTGAGAGTGTTTACGAAAGTGTCAAAGAAAAAGAAAATTATTCCAGTGAAAATATAAAGTTATACATCGACGAAAGCATGCACGTTAATGCCTATGCGATGGGAAGAAGAACTATTGCCATAACAAGAGGAGCTGTTGAAACCTTATCAGCGGAAGAAATAAAGGGTGTCTTCGCTCACGAATTCGGTCATATTGTCCGTCGGCGATACCTTAGTTCAGTTAGTCTTAATAGTTGGTAACATTTTTGTATTATCCATATTTGCTATTCTTAAATTTCTTGGAGTTAACAGCTATAAGACCGACAGTTATTTTGGTTTTGATGAAAACAAAGAAGGAAAACAATTTGTCTTTAATCTTTTACGAAAGTGTTTATTAATAATCGTAGGCTTAATAGATTTAATTTTAATGATTAAATCGAGGAAAGACGAATATAAAGCTGACAATTTCGCATTAGAAAATGGATACGGCAGTGAACTGGTAGAAGTATTATACACGTTTAAAAAATTAGATTTAGGATATAAACCTACTTTAATGGAACGATTAAAAAGTTCACACCCGCACCTTGACAAAAGAATTGCTAGATTAGAACAGAGGTTAGAAACTGAAACCGCATAAAATATTAAAAATTAATATTTTCTAACGCTTTGTTTTGCATATCAGCAAACAGAGTATTTATTTGTGTTGCAGTTATCACATTAGTAGTTGCAGATTTTTTTATTGTTAATGTCTTATATAACCCAGTTTTAAATTCTTCTGCTTCTTTTTGATAATCTTTAAAGCTGATTTTATTATTTTCCAATTGATATGATTTTACTTGCAAAAATAAATTTATACTCATTGTACTTAATTTATCAATAAAATCTTTATTCAAATCAGCATTCTTATCTGTGCTATATAGAAAATCGTAGTAGGTATCCACGCAGACAATAAAATCCTCTATGTCACTATAATATGGCTTGCATAAATTTATAAAAGTATAAATGTTTTCGTTAAGTGCGTCTGTTATCTCTTTTATTCCTACTTCTTCTATTAATGGCTGAAATAAAAATCTTTCATTTATATAGCCGTTATCATCATAATTTCCGCAATAGGAATTTTCTAAACTTGTTAGCATTTCATAAACAGAACGACCGTAATCAGAATTATAATCAGCAAATTTAATGTTGATAGTATAATTATCTACTTTAGTGTCTATTCTATATTTAGAATGAGTAAGCTCATGTCTTATGGCGATTTTTAATTTTTCCTCATCTAAAGTGGCGGAATACTTTATAGTACATGTACTAGGAGTGAATAAAGCAGAAAAATTAGACGGAAAACTTTCTGAATATTCGGTTTCTTTTTCAAACTTTATTTTTTTTAAATTTTGATAAAAAATCCACCAGTTTTGGTTAGGGTAGACTTTATTATTATCTTTAACAAATTCATTAAGCAAAGATTTAATTTCGCTCGAATTTTCGCTTTCTTTGATTAACTGATACACATCATTTATGCTAATGCTTTGAGTATCAAAAACAGAATTTAATTCTTCTATAGAATTAATATAATAACTCTTTTGAGGAATGGAACTTGTTGTAATTCCAATAGTTGTAAATATCTTTTCCCAGTTAAAACCTACAACAACAGCAGTCGCAAATATAATAAAAGAAATTATTATGGCTACTACTGCTTTTAATATTTTACGAAGACTGTTACTTTTCACAACTACTCCTTGCTTTTAAGGGGGCAAATACGACAAGTTATGTCGTATTGAAAATTATAACACGTCATAATATGTCGTGTCAATAGATGAAGAAAAATGACATAATATGTCGTAGGGAGTGATATAAAAATGTTTAAAGAATATAGAATAAAAAAAGGCTATACACAAGAAAAAGTAGCGGAAGCATTGGGAATATCAACAAGACACTATCAAAGATTAGAAGAAGAGCCAAAACGCTTGCCAAGCTTTGAATTATTTAAAAAAATAGTTAAAGTGTTAGAAATAGAAGATAAAGACATAGTAAAATACATAAAAAATAAATAATTTATAAATTAAAATTATTGCCTTAATAAGGCTTATTAAAGTTGGTAGTCAGACTTTGAAAGGAATGATTAATAAAATTTAACATTTTGTACTAAAAACTTTTTTAAAAAATAAAATTTAAGTGTAACGAATTGTTGCACTTTTTTGTTTTGCAATAAAAGTATTTAACTTTTATTGCTAGAGGGGGTATAAATATAAATACCAATATCGAAAATAATACACTAGACAAAAGTACAAATTTACAACTTTTGAATAATTTATTTAATAATAAAAAGATAGATAAGGAAACATATTATAAGCTTCTAGGCAGTGATAGTATACAAGAGCCAACAGAAGAAATAAATACAAAAGCTATTAAAAATTTAACCATTAAAGAAACTGCAAAGCTAATGGGAAAAAGTGAACAATTTGTCAGAATTGGATTACAAAGAGGACTATTACCCATAGGAACTGCCGTTCAGTTAAGTAGCAGATTTACATATCACATTTCCCCAAAATTACTTGAAGAATATTTAGGGGTAAAAGCTTGCAAAAATAATATTGGTTATAGTAGAATGGACAAAGTATAACTTTGTTTGGGCAGAATGGAAGGTGAAAATTGAGATTTCCAAACGGTTACGGTTCAATTTCTAAATTAAAAGATAAACCAAGAAGAAGACCATTTAGAGTAAGAATAACCAAAGGGTTTGATGATGATGGAAAACAAACATTTATCAACCTAGGTTATTTCTCAAATCAAGAAGAGGCTATACAAGCATTACAAGAATATAATTCTAGTCCTTATGATATTTCTAAAAATCAGATAACTTTTTCAGAAGTTTTTAATAAATGGTCAATAAGCCACTTTAAAAATGTCAGTGATAGTGCTATTACAAATTATAAAAATGCTTTTAACAGATATTGCCATTCTTTATACAAATTAAGAATGAAAGATATTAGATTAACTCATTTACAGGCAGTTATAGATAACTGCGGAATGGCACACCCGACAAGAGCAATGATAAAAACATTATTTAATGTCCTTTTTAAATTTTCAATGAAAAATGATATTGTAGAAAAAGACTATGCAACATATGTAGATGTCGGTCACAGAGAAGGAAAGGTAAACAGAAAACCATTTACAACAGAAGAAATACAAACACTATGGGATAATGTTGATAAACTTAGTTTTGTGGATACAATTTTAATAATGATTTATACATCTATGAGAGTTGGCGAGTTGCTAGATATTAAAATTGAAAATGTCCATTTAGACGAAAGATATATGATAGGTGGTTTAAAAACAAAAGCAGGTATAAATAGAATTATACCGATAAACAAAAAGATAGAGCCATTCATTCGTAAGTATTATGAACAGAATAAAGACTGTAAATATCTAATAACAAATGCTTTTGATAGGCAAATGCAATATTCTAATTACCGCAGAGAAAAGTTTGACAATATTATGGAAAAATTAAGAATGGAACATTGCCCACACGATTGCAGACATACAGGAATTAGTTTGTTAAATTCAGCGAATGCTAACCCATTATGTATAAAAAGAATAGTAGGACATTCTTCACAGGATATTACAGAAGATGTTTATACACACAAGAGTATTGATGAATTAATTGCTACAATAGACCTTATATAAAAGTGGGACATATGGGTGACATACGGGTGACATATTAGTAAAAATTCATAGAAATTTATAGGTATATAAATGACAGAAAGAAAAAAAGAAAAGCCCAACGCTATCAGCGTTTGTAGCCTTTCTATAAGACTTTTGGTTAATACCCAAAAATGTCTTGTAACTATCTCTTACTGAATTGTGGTGCTTTTCTTGCTTTCTTTAAACCATATTTCTTTCTTTCCTTTTGTCTTGAATCTCTTGTTAAATATCCATTTTGTTTTAAAGATAACCTATATTCGCTATTTGCTTGTAGTAAAGCTCTTGCAATACCATGTCTTATAGCTCCTGCTTGACCAGTATATCCACCACCTATTACTTTAACTATAACATCATATTTGTCTAATGTATTCGTTAATACTAATGGTTGCTTTACTATAACTTTTAATGTTTCTAATCCAAAAAAGTCATCTATTTTTTTACCATTTATAGTAATATCGCCTTTACCATCAACAAGTCTAACCCTTGCTATAGCTTTTTTTCTTCTACCTGTACCACAAAATACTATTTTTTCTGTTTTTGTCTTAGCCATTATTTTACCTCCCATATTTCTGGTTTTTGTGCTTGATTTTCATGATTTTCGCCTATATATACTCTTAATTTTGTTAGCATTTGTCTTCCTAATTTTGTTTTTGGAAGCATTCCCTTAATTGCAATAGTCATCACCTTTTGTGGTTTAGTCTCCATCATCACTCTAGCAGTGGTTTCTTTAACTCCTCCTACATAACCTGAATGAGTTCTATATATTTTCTTGTCTAGCTTTTTTCCTGTAAAAACTACTTTTTCACAATTAATTATTATAACATGATCACCTGTATCTAAATTAGGGGTAAATGTTGGTTTGTGTTTTCCTCTTAATAATTTGGCTGCTTCTGTAGCTACCCTTCCAAGGGGTTTTCCGCTAGCATCAATTATATACCATTTTCTTACAATGTCACCTGCTTTAGCACTATATGTTGTATTATTCATTTTTATATTTCCTCCATCTATTGAATGTTGGTTATGTATAATTTCTAAATAAACAACCGGGGAGAAGTTTATTTTTTCTATTTTCACATAACACCATAACATTTTAATATAAATTTGTGAAATTGTCAATATAAAAGTGAATTTTTTCGCTACTATTAGTTTCTGTCACAACCAAAACCATTTGAAAAAAATAATAAAAATAATACTATTAATAACATTCCGTTATCACCAAAAAGTCCACCTAATGGTCCGCAGCTATTTCCACTGCAACCTCTTAAACCTTTCAAATCTTCACCCATACTAGCACCTCCTTAAGTATTAGCATATTATAATATACTAATATTGTTTATAAGATATCTTATGCTATATATAAAAATTATGTTACTAAAATTTTTCTAATATTAACACATTGCTATATATCGTAATATATTAAGTAATAAATAAGGAGCAATAAATATGGATGAATATAAAAAATATGAAAAAAAAGCTGAAGTATTGAAGGCTTTGGCTCATCCAATTAGATTATGTATTGCAAAAGGATTAATTGAAAACAAGTGTAATGTTAACAATATGCAGGAATGTTTAGGTGCAGGTCAATCTAACATATCTCAACATTTATCAAAATTGAAAGCTGCAAGAATTGTGAAATCTAAAAAAATTGGAGCAGAAGTTTATTACTATATTGATGATGATGAAATAATAAATTTAATTAAAACAATTTAAAATATCCCTGTTGCAAGCATTTAGCATGCTCACAATAGGGATAAAATTTTAGAAATGGAAGTTATTAGGGGTTCGACAATACAGCATTGTACTTTTGAGAAATTTCATCGTATTTCTTTAACTCCTCCTGTAGCATATGCTGATTCGCCTTCAACTTTCCCCATAGCACACTGTATCTGTACTCGTTTTCAGAGACACTATATGCCTCTAATAACCCATAATACCCCTTTAGTTGAATATCCAATTCATCACTTTGTTTTTTGATATCTTGAATATCTTCCGTTGAAACTGAAGATATCAATTTACCAAGTGCCTCCTTTAGCTCAGCGGCCGAATCGTGATTCTTTCCGCTCAATTCTTTATTGGATGAAAACCACTTTCGCTCGATAGATCCTTGAGTTAATTGTATAAGGTTATTCACCAACTCACACCGTTGATTCACGATTTCAACAATTTTCTTCTGTTGCTCGCCCATTTTATGCAACTGTACCAATGGATTGTTAATGGCAGGTTCCCACCTATATACTACAATCCCAAGCAACACGAATGCAATAGCTAATGGTATAATAAGTCCTGGCATTCGAAACGCTTCTTTAATGAATAACTTCATAAAATCTCCTTTGGTATGAAATTAATATTTGCCAAACACACTCACAAGAATCGCTGGTCCTCCTCTTTCTAAAATTTACTGTTAGGAAATGAGGGGTATGCACTGCACATCGTATATAACCACTGGTCACCCCTACATATCTTCCTATATAAAATAAAAACTCACTGTTTATAATTTTATCATAAATTACACGATTTTTCAAGGATTTTAAGATTAAGATTAAGATTAGGGTTATTTCATCGATTGTTACAAAATTGTAGTATTTCATAAAACAACAGAACTGTAGGGGCGAGCATTGCTCGTCCGAGATTAATCAAATTTAATATGCAATATGTACAAAAAATAGAATATCTTTATTGAGAGTTATCCCAGAATCAAAGATTATTTTATGAGTACATAGTAAGGAATGAAAAAAATATTATCTTATAAAGCAATATATAATTGACAATGTTATTAATTGGGAACAAAATCGATATTATATATAATCGGACGAGCAATGCTCGCCCCTACAGTTCTGTTATTTTATGAAATATTACAATTTGGTAGTATTTCATAAAATTACCCTGGATTAAGATATTGCTTCTTTAAATATCATTTTTTTCAAAACCTTCTTCACCACCCATATAATAAATATTGCCACCGCTGAAACTACAACTGCAGTTGCATAAAGCTCAATTCGTAAAGGAATTAAATTAAAGAACTTTGAAATTCCACCTACAAAAATACCTACATTAAATAAAATAAACACACCTACAATCACACATTTTCTATATAAAGTTAAAGGTTTACTTATATCTAGCAGTGTCCACATTTGTATCATACCCATAATAATTATAATAATCGTTGCAGCCTCTGTATCTGTGATACTTGTTACTCCAAATACTGTTAGAACTGTATATATATATTCTCTAAACTGTGCTACGCAAAAAATAAGTATAGCAATCATTGCTCCGCTTGGAATAGAATTATATGCAATTTTCTTTAAAAACGAACCTTTTACTTTTTCATAATTTGGTTCTAACGCAAGTAAAAAGCTAGGTATTCCTACTGCTGTAATAGATACAACCGCCATTTGTATTGGCAAATACGGATATGGCATTTTTGCTATTGAAGAAGCTAGTGAAAGTAATAATGAATATGTAGTCTTTACTATAAATAAACTAGCAACACGACTAATATTATTAATAACCCTACGTCCTTGCTTTACTATTTCTGGCAATGATGAAAATTTCGAATCTAATAATACAAATTTTGAAACAGCCTTTGTTGCATCACTACCTGATCCCATAGCAATTCCACAATCTGAACGTTTTAATGCTAAAATATCATTTATTCCATCCCCTGTCATAGCAACAATATGACCATTTTTTTGCAATGCTTTTATTATTTGTTGCTTTTGTTCTGGAGAAGTACGACCAAATGCAACTGTCTTTTCTACCATTTCTTCTATATTATCGATTATGTCTGGCAATTTACTTGCATCTACTATTTCCCCATTTAGTCCAATAGATTTTGCTATATTTCTGATGGTTTCTACATTGTCTCCAGAAATAATTTTAATAGTTACTTTTTCATTCTTAAATGAATTTATAATTTCTATTGCATCATCTCTAATTTTATCTTCTAGCACAATTAATGCTTGGGTTTTTAGGTTATTGGGTAATGGCAAATTGTTAGAACCGCTAGCAGAATTTCCGTACGTAGCCACTCGGGTCGTCGGGGACGCCGACCCCTACGGATAATAATGCCAATACCCTGTATCCATTCTTTGCTATGCTGTTCGCCTGTTCTCTTATTTCTTTTTCGCTTTCTGGAATAATTACATCTGGTGCACCTAACACCCATGTGCCTTCTTCTTCAAATTCCATTGCTTGCCATTTAGTTTTTGATGAAAATAAAATTGTATTTTTTATTTTCCAATCCATACTGTTTTCATATTTTTCTTTTATTGCTTTTGAAGTAACATTTTGTTCTTTTTCATACTTCGCAATAGTAGCTAACACTGTATTTATATATGCCTCGTTTTCATTAAAATAAATAGTTTCTGTTACTTTTAAATCACCTTCTGTTAAGGTTCCTGTTTTATCTAAACATAAGGTATCCACACGAGCTAAAGTTTCAATACTAGATAGTTCTTGAGTTAACGTATTAAGCCTTCCAAGGTTTACAACTCCAACTGCAAATGCAACTGAAGTTAGTAAAACCAATCCTTCTGGAATCATTCCTATAACTCCAGTAACTGTTCTTAAAATTGCCTCATCCCACGCTTGATGAACGAAAAAAAGTTGAATTACAAAAAGATATATTCCTATTGGTACTAAAAAGAATGTAATTGTTCTTATAATATTATTTATTGCTTTTTGTATTTCAGATTTCTTAATTTCAAAAGATTTTGATTCTAAACCTAGTTGGTTTATGTACATATCTTTCCCTATTTTATAGCTTTGTGCCTTTCCTCCACCTTGCATAATAAAGCTTCCAGAATAAATTATATCTCCATGTTTTTTTACAATATAATCAGATTCTCCTGTTAACAAAGATTCATCTACCTCTACTGTCTCATCGCCTACTACAATTACATCAACAGGAACTTGTAATCCTTTTTTTAATAGAACAATATCGTCCTGAACAATTTCTTCTTTATTAATTTGAACTTCTTTTCCATCACGTAATACTGTGGTTTTACTTTGTTTCAGTAACGACAATTTTTCTATGGTTTTTTTAGCACGAATTTCTTGTATTATTCCAATAAAAAGGTTGCACACAATTGCAACAATAAAAAAAATATTACGACGTTGTCCTGTAATTAATACAAGTATTGCTAATGTAAAACACAATATGTTAAATAAAGTAAATAAATTTGTTTTAATTATTTCCAATATTGTTTTACTTGGAATTTCTTTGAAATTATTTATTTTACCTGATTTTATTCTATTATTAACTTCATTTGGTTTTAATCCAATAGAATGGTCTACTGGATTTTTACTTAGATATTCTTTTGCATGTTCGTTAGTTCTAGTGTTATTCATGAATCATCTTTCCTTTTTTTATATAATTATTATACAACATATAATAAAAAAGCACAATAAGACAGAGCTATGTTCGAGTCATTTCATCAATTATGACAAAATTGTAATATTTCATAAAATAACAGAACTGTAGGGGCGAGCATTGCTCGTCCGAGATTAATCAAATTTAATATGCAATATGTAATAGATTTTGTATACCTACCATTTAGTAAGATTCTTCGTGAGAAAGGCTTTGTAGCAACGCTCAGAATGACTCCTACTTGTTTTTTGTAAGTATATCACATTTTATGTTTCGAAAGAAGTCTACTATGCTCCAGAGGCTACTTTGCTGAAAACTGTTAAACGTAACGAAGCAATGGAATGGAATTCCATTGCTTCTAAATTACTTTAAGAACATCTCTCATTTCTTCTTCATAAACACCTCGTATAAAATTCCATCTACCCCTACTGTGCCTACCACCATAAATCCGTTATCTCGACACTTATCTATCTCAACCCAGTTATCTGTTCGGCATACGGCAAAAGTGAGATGTTCTTCACAATTTTCACTGCCTTCATCCAATGTAACTTCAAGATGACCATGTTTTTCACCTATCGCTGCAACTTGGGTTCCTCCTTTGGGTAAATTAATTGTTACTTTACGTGTCCCTTCATTGTCTGAAAATTCCAAATCATACGAATTTCTGCTCATTTTTTCCTCCTGGTACAATAACACAATAAACGAGAGACTTTCCCCCTTCGGATATTACATCCAAAGGGGATAAATAACTGCTCCATGCCCTTTATTTTATCATACTTTGCCATAAATTGCAACTAAAGGCTCATATTTATTCCTCTTGCAATAACACTGGTCATATTTATAATAAGCTCATCTATTTCTTTTGGAGTAACAATAAAATTATAATCTCCTGGCAGTAATACTTCTTTCATTATTTGATACTTATCTTCTTCTTTTAACTGATTCAAATAATCGTTCGATTTACCTTCTTGTTGCATTTTATCTATAAAAAAATCCAATCCATCAGCTGCCACAACTGCCGCTTCTACAACAGTCGGCACCCCTATTGCAATTACTGGAATACCTAATGTGTTTTGTGATAATTCTTTTCTTGTGTTTCCAACACCAGCCCCTGGTATTATTCCTGTGTCCGAAATTTGTATTGTACTGCTTATTCTTTCAATACTTTTTGAAGCTAAAGCATCTATAACTATTAATAATTTTGGTTTTACATTATCAACTACACCTTTTAAAATTTCTAAAGTTTCTATACCCGTTGTGCCTAAAACCCCTGGTGCAATAGCACTAACAGGACGTGTATGTTCGTCTGTAAATTCTGGCATATATGTGAACCAGTGTCTTGTTACATCAATTTTAGATACCACTTTCGACCCTAGTGCATCTGGTGTTACATTGGCATTTCCCAAACCTACTACAAGAACATCTTCTTTATTTGGCGAGAAATTATTAATTAGTCTTTTCAATTCTTCTGCCATTGTTTCAGCAGCTGTTTGAATTTCAGCCTCACCTGCAACATTAAATAACTTTATATCTATTGTTACATAATTTCCAACTGGCTTTCCTAAGATTTCAGCACCTTCATCAGTTGTAATTTTTACCTTTGTTACTTTTACATATCTTCCGTTATTTCTTTCTTCAGCCTCTATGCCAGGTATTTCATCTTCTAAGTTATTTGCTTTTTTATACATGTCTCTTCTTTCATTAGCCAAATCTGTTCTAAAATCAAACATAAAAAACCTCCTAGTTTCTAATTAGTTTTAGAAACTAAGCGTTTTTTATGCAAAATATTAAAAATTTCTATCGTTCATCATGTTCCTCATTATCTCTCGATTTATTTTTTTCAATTTTATGTATTAATTCTACTGCTTTCATTCTAAATACTCTGTTATTATTGAGTATTTCTTGTATTTTCATTCCTTCTAAACTCTGTTCTCCTACTTCTCCGCTTCTTTTTTATATAATCTTTAAATTCCTTAAATTCCGCTTTATATGTTGGGCTATTTTCAAGTTCTTTCTTTATTCTATCTCGTTCTGAAAGATTTTTCGTGGTTTTGTACATTTCCAGAAGTTTATCAAATTCCTTTCTCTCTCCAGATTCTTTAGGTACACCCCTTCTCATATAATAAGCTAAATCAGAGCTTTTCCCGCTCATATTTCCACTCATATTTACATTCATAATTTTCCCCCTAATTTATTCATAAAGTTTTCTTAAACGTCTTTTTGTATTATACTCCATTATTGTAAAAAGTGCAAATTTATTTTTTTAGCTAATTCTTCACTTATGCCTTTTGTTTTTGTCAATTCCGTCACGCTTGCATTTTTAATATTTTCAATTGTTTTAAACTCCTTTAATAATAACCTTTTCTTTGAATCTCCAATCCCTTTAATATTATCTAATTCAGATTTTACTAGCTCTTTATTTCTTAATTTTTTGTGATATTCAATAGCTATTCTATGAACTTCATCTTGCAAATTTGTTATAAAGTTAAATAAGTTTTCTGAAAGTTTTATTTCATTTTTGTTTTCATCTAAAAGACCTCTTGTTTTATGTTTATCATCTTTTACCATCCCAAATACAGGTATATTTAATCCATATGAACCAATTGCTTGTTTTGCTGCATTTATTTGAATTATGCCTCCATCTACTAGAATTAAATTGGGTAATTTCCCAAAAGCAGTCGACACAGAAATCGCATTATCCATATGTAGAGTAGTGCGACCAATCGAATGCTTTAGCCTTCTTGTAATAACTTCGTTCATTGACTTTGCATCATTTTGCCCTTCTTTAACGCTTTTTATTACGTGAGGCTCCTCCTTTGTGTTGGGCTTCAGTAACAAGCTCTGAGGAGTCTTCGAAAAATTTTTTCCTCTTATTTTAAACCTTCGTGAATCTCTTTTGCTAATTTCGCCATTTTTCACAACACACATTCCAGCAACAGTAAATGTTCCAGATATGTTTGAGATATCGTAACATTCAATTTTATTTGGAAATTTATCCAATTTTAAGGTTTCTTTTAATTCTAGCAATATATTGTATTTTTCTTTTACTTTATTTTCCAATGCAATTTTTGCATTTTTTTCTGCCATTTCTACAAATTTGAGTTTTTCGCCTTTTTTTGTTACTCTTATTTCTACTTTTCGACTACGTGTGCGTTGCGTACTTGCATCTTCAATCTTCGCCGGGTCGTCGAGAACGCCGACCCCTACATAGCCATTCTTCAAGTAATTCTTTTTCCTGAAGTTCTGGCCTTATCATAATTTTATTTGGAACCTCAATTTTTTCCATATAGTATTGCTTAATAAAGCTTGAAACTATTTCATCTTCTTGCATATCAATAACATTGTCCCAAAAATAATGCTCTCTACCAATCATTTTACTGTTTCTTACAAAAAATATCTCTATACAAATTTCTAATTCATTTTTATAAACCCCAATTACATCTATGTCGTTTTCTGATATATTTGACATTTTTTGTTTTTCAGTTATTGATTGAATTGCATTTTTTCTATCTCTTAACACAGCTGCTTTTTCAAACTCTAATTTTTCTGAGGCACTTCTTATATCTTCATTTAACTTTTTTACTATTTTATCTGTTTTACCTTCTAATAACATAATTATTTCGTTAATAAGTTCTCTATATTCTTCCTTTGAAATTCCATTAACACATGGTGCTAAGCATTTCTTTATATGAAAATTAAGACATGCCCTTGTATTAGATTTAAAGTTTCTGCATTGCCTTATTTGAAATTTTTCTTTTATGAAGTTTACCATTTCTTTTGCCATAGTCGCATTTGTGTATGGTCCAAAATATTTTGCTCCGTCGTTTAAGATTTTTCTTGTTATAAATACATTTGGGTATTCACTTTTCACATCTACTTTAATATATGGATATGTTTTATCATCTTTTAAAAGAATGTTGAACTTAGGTCTATGTTCTTTTATTAAATTGCATTCTAAGATAAGGGCTTCCGCTTCTGTATCTGTAACAATGTACTCAAATCGACTTATTAACGAAACCATTTTCTCTATTCTTATGGTTTTATTGTTTTTCATAAAATATTGCTTTACTCGATTTTTGAGCGATACTGCTTTACCCACGTATAACACATTATCGTTTACATCTCGCATAATGTATACGCCTGGCTTATTTGGTAATTTTTTTAATTCTTCTTTTATATTGAACATATTACTTAAATCACCTCTTAAAATGCATTTATTTAGTCATATTTTAATACAAGCACTCATATACATATATTAACATGTACTAATTGGAGGACTCATATGGATTCTACTGCGATTATCACTTTTTTAGCTTGTATTTGTGTTTTGTTTATTTTAGGTAAAATATTTACAGTTCCAGTTAAGTTCCTTTTTAAAATAATTCTTAATTCTGTTTTTGGCGGATTGCTTATTTTTTTAATTAATTTAGTTGGAAGCTCTTTTTATTTTCATATTGGTTTAAATTTGTTTACGGCTATTTTTGTTGGTATACTGGGTATACCTCGGTGCTATTGTGTTAGTTTTGATACATTTATTTGTATTGTAGGGGCGTTGCAGTAAGGAATACCTATTAGCCAGACCAGCTACGCCCGCCTCTCGCACGTGTTCTCTGCATACACAACAATCGTAGTGCGAATAACCCGCTCCCGTGTAGGTAGTATATTATTTTTAGGCTCCCCCAAGTGATTCCCACTCGTATCCTCCTAAAAATAATATACTACCTACACTCGCGCTACTCTACTCACAGTAATATTCTGCACTTAAATACTTAAATAATTATCTAGTTTATTCCATACCTCATCAGTATAAATTTTCTTTTCTGACGAAAACGGTAATATACTTATTTCTTCTGATAAACCTAACTTTTCTCTTATACTTTCTACTGCTAAATCCACTTTAGTTGAAGCAATTTTATCTGCTTTATTTGCAATAATTACAAATGGCTTGTTGGTTGATTTTAAGTAGTTATGCATTAATATATCATCTTTAGTTGGGTCATGCCTTATATCTAAAATATGAATAATTAAAGATATGTTTGGTCTATTAAACAGATATTCTTCAATAAATTTACCTGCTTTTTCTTGTAATTCTTTAGACATCTTACTATAGCCATATCCTGGTAAATCCACAAAATAGAACTTGTCGTCCATGTTATAAAAATTGATTTGTCTTGTTTTCCCTGGTTCGCTACTGGTTCTTGCAAGGTTTTTTCTATTTATTAAAGTATTAATAAAAGAAGATTTGCCAACGTTTGATTTGCCTACCAAAACTATTTCTGGGATGTTTTTATTTGGATATTGTTTTGGTTCAACTGCAGAAATTTCAAATTGTGGATTACGAATTAGCATGATTATCCCTCCCTTGTTTTATTCTTTAAGAATTTTGTATATAAGATTTTTATCCTCCATCTTATTTATGCCAAAGCATTTGTTACCTAGGTCTTTTATTGATGCACCACAATGGTATAATTCTTTACTATCAATTATAATAAATCTATCGTGAAATCGATTTGTTTTTGCAACTTTTAATACTGGATATTCTCTATTAAATTTTTGTATATCTAATTTTGATATATTACTTTTGTCAGATGTAAATATTACTACTTCTACATTTTTGTTTTTCTTAACTAACATTTTTAGTATAGAGTCATCAATGTAATTATCTATAATAACTATTTTTTGATTTGCACTTTTAATAATATCTATAATTAAACTATATGCATCGTATATTTGTCCTGCAAAAAATACTTTTTGTTTAAAATTCTCGTCTTTTTGTAATTCATTAAAAACTATGTCGAATTTCCTATCATAATCTAATAATTTATATTCTATATTAGTCAGCCTTTCAAAAACTTGTGTATTTGATGCAATAAATTTTCTCATTTCCACAAATGCACGCATTATATTTATACTAACTTGTACTGCTACTTCACTATTCAATAATGGTGATAACATTGAAATTCCTTGTTCAGTAAATACATAAGGCAAATATCTTCTACCTCCATATGTATCAATTGTTTTCAAACTTGAGGTTCCAAATTGGAACCTCAAGTTTGAAAACTCTTTATCTGTTAACTGAAAACAAAAATCTTTTGGAAATCTTTTTATATTTCTTTTTACAGCTTTATTGATATTCTTAGTTTGATATTCATATAGCCTCGCAACATCGCTGTCAATCATAACTTGCTTACCTCTGATTGTATATATTAAACTTTTAATATTTTTTATTTCATTTTCTTCTACAATTAATTCTTCATTACTTGATACAGTACTATTTTCTTTTTCCACACATATCACACCCTAATTAAGAATTTTATATTATTATAGAACATAAGTTTGTTATTGTCAAGTATTATTTATTTCCCTATTAACGTCTTTCCGCCCATATAAGGCACTAGTGCCTCTGGTATATTTACACTTCCATCTTCATTTTGATAATTCTCCAATATTGGAATTAAAATTCTTGGAGAAGCAATTGCCGTATTGTTCAAGGTATATGCAAATTTAAGTTCTCCGTTTTCATCTTTGTACCTTATATTAGAGCGTCTAGCTTGAAAATCATTGAAAGATGAGCATGAATGTGTTTCTGAATATGCGTTTCTGCTTGGCATCCAGGCTTCAATATCATGTTTTCTAACTTGACCTTGTCCTATATCTCCTGTGCAAACTTTAACAACTCTATAAGGTATTCCCAGTTCCTGTAAAATTTCTTCTGAATTATTTAAAAGAAAATCATGCAATTTGTATTGTTCATCTAAATCCGCCTTGCAAATAACAACTTGCTCAATTTTTGTAAATTGATGCACTCTATACAATCCTTTTGTATCTTTGCCGTATGTTCCCGCTTCTCTTCTAAAACAGTTTGAATAACCTGCATATAATATAGGCTTGTCCTTAACATCTACAACCTCTCCATTATGGTATGAAACCAAAGACACTTCTGATGTTCCAACTAAATATAGTCCATCTTCTCCTATTTCATAGGCTTGCTCTTTTCCCAATGGAAAATATCCAGTTCCACTCATTGCAATGTCTTTAACCATTACTGGAACACTCATTGGAGTAAATCCTTTTGAAACAAGCTTATCTAAAACATATCTACATATAGCCATCTCTAATAAAACGGCATCATTTTTTAAATAATACGTTCTTGAACCTGCAATTTTAGACGCATGCGTAAAGTCCATTAAATCTAGTGTTTCACCTAATTCATAATGTGCTTTAGGTGTGAAACTAAACTCTCTAATTTCTCCAACTTTTCTAATTTCAACATTATCTTCATCAGATTTTCCATATGGCACTTCTGGTAAAGTAGGATTTGGAACTCTTAACATTAGGTTTTTGAATTCTTCCTCAATTGGTTTTAATTCTGCTTCTAATTTACTAAGGTCTTCTTTTAAATTTCTAACAAATTTTACTTTTTCTTCTTTTGAATCTCCTTGTAACGTTGGAATTTCAGCCGACAAGGTGTTTCTTTCTGTACGCATTTTTTCAATTGCAGCTTGCTTTTCCTTCATATTTTTATCCAAGTCTACTAACCTATCAATATCTACTTCGATTTGTTTTTGCTCAGCGGTCTTTTTTAGTAACTCCGCATTTTCTCTAATATACTTTATATCTAACATGTATTTTCTTCCTTTCATAACGTTTGTTATATTATATACTCTAATTTACGTTTTTTCAACATAAATTTGGTATAAGTTTTTTGCAAAATTGACATTTAAAAAAAATAAAAAATTATTTGACAAATACAAAAAAATTGTATATAATAAATGTAGAAAATAGGAAACCACAAACGTGGTTGCCAGAATGAGTTTTACAACGCATTAACTAGCGAAGTCAGATGCGTTGTTTTTATTTGCTATTCGCTATTACTTAATATGTACACAAGTACAACAATTAAGGTAATTGCTACAATAGATACTGCTATTAACGAATAAAACAGTAAAACTATTAATTGTAATAACATATTTTCTATCATAAGCATCACCTCCTTATTGGAGGCAACCACATCTGCTTATTCCATTTTCTACATTTACATATTATCATAGATATAATTATAAAACAAGAAAAACTTTTTTGCTGGGAGTAAAAAAATAATTAAATTAGAGGATGTCTGCAATACAAAATTTCGGGCTGTCGAGGATGCCAGCCCCCTACGAAAATGTAGGGGGCAACGTCCTCGGCGACCCAAAAACAATAATTCTAAGGCACCTTCAATTATTAGTTAACTTTATCTTTATTCCCTATTTTCTTCTCATCTTTAAAAATACTGCTACTCCTACAATAAGTACCACAGCTATTAAAATTGGAATAAAGTCAAATCCTGCATTTGGGATTTGTCCTGGTACTGTGTTGTTTGTAGTATTGTTCGTTGTATTATTGGTTGTATTTGTCGTTGCTGCTGTAACTGTTACAGTTGTAGATGCTGTGGTTACTGTTTCCGTTGGAATTTGTGTTCCAGTATCATCAAAAAAAGTAGCGGCTGTAATTCCAAAAGTGCCTGTTCCTGTAGCAATCGCTTTAAATGTAAATCCAAGACTAGTAACCCCAGTTGTTGAAGTATAAGATACCACCAATGTTCCTGGCGTAGTATCATTTACTACCGCAACCCCTGCCGCAGAATTAGTAACATAGTCAAACATTGTCTCATCATATGTTATTGTAAACTCCATGCCATAAACTGTATCGGTTGTTGTTACATTTATAGTCGCATTGTCCCCCACTGCTATGGTCGGCGTACTTGTTCCTATGGCAGCTGCCTGAGTGAATGTTGCAACGCACAAAATTATTAATAATACACCAATAAAAATAATTGATTTTTTCATGAAAAAATCCTCCTTTGTATAATGTATATTATACAAGAAGGATTTTATACTAGTTTAATTTAATATTCTGCATCGAAATAATCGTTTACTTTATATAGCCTATTTCTTTCTCTTGCAATAGCCTCGTATTTAGCATATAGTCTAGTATTCATATTTGGAAGTGTATCTGATTGATAATTAGCACTGACTATACATTTATAATCTGCCTGGAATATGATTTTAGGTAATTTTGAACCTGTTGCCGTTAATCCCGTTTTCCAAAGTGTTGAATCTGAATTTGATAAATCTATTGATATATCAATCTCCTGATCTGGCGGTCCTCCTGGTGGACTAGCAGTTTGTTGTTTTAACCAATCTCCTAATTCTAAACCATATGTATAATAATTATTCCCATCACTACCCTGTGTTGCGTATAATTGAAATTCTGTTGAACTGAATCCTATAATATTATTATTATTAGGCAAATCTGTACAATCAAATCTGTGATAAGTTATAGTACCCCCAGGTGTTATTGTACTTGTATCAAAATAATATATTTGGTTTGTATTAACCATCTGTGTATTGTCCGTAGAAGCTACTACACTGTAGCCATTGTATATTTTATTACCAATAATCATTCCTTGCATAAAAGTAATCATTGATACATTGTTAGTTATTGTGCTCCATTCTGTTTGTGTTAATTCTGGCATTTTTATTGAATATTCATGTGTTTGTGTAAAATAATATTGATTATATCTCGCAATTGCAGAAGCTAAACTGGCTTTTATAGAAGCTTTTATAAACTCGATTTTATGTTGTGTAAATGGTGATGCTATATCATCTGGATCGTTAGTAGCACTTGTTTGAAATATATGGGTAGTATCATTCTGAAATGGATAATATGGGTTACCATTTGCATCCAACTCGGAATATTGAGCACCATTTGCGTCTACCGCTTGTGATGCTGTTACATTGCCAAGATATTTATTTACCCAGTTTGTAAATTGCAATGCTTTTATGTAGTATGCTTTTGCATCTGGATCTGTGATTCCAACCCCATTGTACTTTACATCTATGCAGTCTAAAAGTCTAGTTATTGTACTAGAACCTGAGTCAATACTTATTTGATCTCCAGTAGAAAATACATCAGAATCTATTTGTGATATTGGTAGGTCTACTAAAAAATCTGATGCTGAAGGTATTTGTCCACTGCCATTAGCAACATTTATAGCTGCATCTACTAAATCTTCTCCCCAAGCTGATACGAGCCCCGTTTTATGTATATTAACTGTTCCATCAGCATTTGGAGTATTTAGATCATTTATGTCGTCTTTATGTATATTTCTAAATAAATCATCTATGTTGGCATCTGTCGAATTACTACCCTCCAAATCACTATTAGGTACATTTGGCAAAGCCATTAACATGTCTCTCTCTAATACTGTAAATAGCTTATTTTGATCAATTGTTACTGTTATATTATTATTATTATAATTATTATTACTATCTGGTAAACTAATTATAATATTGTTATTTGGATCCGAATTACTTCCTGGAACAACCAGGTATCCTGCTTTAGTAACATATTTCCCACCAATTGTTCCATACACAGTTATATAATTATCCAAAGAATAATTTACTATAAAGTCATCACTTAATCCAGATTGATAACGAACAGTGTAATAAACATATGGCTGTAACATATGTTTATATGTATATTCTGGCGTTTGAGCCTCTAGTGTAAAACCACTAGTCCAACCACAATCAGGACAACAAACCAAATCTTTATTAAATTTGCATCCACAATTAGGACATACATAAATTTGATCCTTTGATAATTCTTTTGTTACCTCTACGTAATCTCCACTACCACTATTTGGTTTAGTTCCATCCTTATTAAAAATTCCTCCATTAGCAGAAAGTTGTACATCTTTGGCATCGTCTAGCACTTCTGCATATGATGGTGCATATATGTAATATCCATCATATAACGTAAACACTGTTGCTGGTACATATTCCGAAATTGAATCTGCTGTTGCTCCACTAATACCCATGCTTTTTGCCATACTAGATAAAAACACATTAACAGAAGCCTGCACATTCCTTTTTAGTGAATCTGCTACTTGTGACAATGTGTCATTGTTTGGTATATTAGTAACCGTATTCAATTCAAAAGCCTTAATTGCATCGTGTGTTGCATCTGATAACTTTGTGTCGTATTGCAATTGAAGGCTTAAGCTTTTTGCTTGTATTTGATTATAAAACGTTAATAATAGTATCATTGGTACTACTATTATAAGAAATATTAATGCTAAATTTTGTATTTTCAAAATCATTCACCTTCTTTTGTAGGTGCAGAGCCTCTGCCTGCTTAATGGTATCCTAGAAATATCATCTTTGGGTCGCCAAAAAAGGTCGATCCCTGCATTGTATCTTGGACGGGCAGGGTCGCCCGCCCCTACATTTTACAACACATTTTAGCTACCTAAACTTAAACTGTAACCATTGGCTGTAACCATTTTTGCATGTTCAGCTGATACTTGATAAGAGTCATTACCTGTAACTGTGTAAAAGAAATTTCTTAATAGTTGTGAAAGTGTTTGATTTGTATTTTTTACATCTACAGATATGATATCCCCTGCTTTAAGATTATAAACTCCAGCATTTGGATTCGTTGTTGTATCAGAACTAGAAAGTTGGTCTAATATTTGTGATGTGTATTGTGAATAATACACATTCTCACCAACTTTATTTTGATCAGCCAAAGTAACCTTTTTACCTGGGTTTTCGTCTAATATTTGTGCTTCCATATCAACACTATATGTATTTCCTGTTGCTCCCAACGTTTGCACAAGCCCATTATAATCTGATGCAGTTATTTGCCCTGTTGAACTTACTTTATCAACAAATTGAACCACCGCTGTTTGAACTGCTAATTGCGATATATCGTCATTTCTTCCTGCAACTGACATCAATGGAAATACGAACATTAATATTGCTGCAACAAAAATGGCAACTACTGTCATTAATGATTCTCCCATAATACATCCTCCTTTTTATTAGAAGGGAATGAACTTTATCTATAAAGCATTGTTCGTCCCCTTACATACTATCCGTTATATTATTACATAACGAATAACTATTCTAGATATATCTTCTGTTATTTTTCCATCGGGAATTGCTGAAACATATCCAAATTCCTCAATGATTTTTCCATTGTTTTGTGGGTTTTGTACATCTGTTAAATATTTATATAATCCTTTAGTTATAATGTAGTCCTTTGTAGACGAATCAATATCTGATTGAAATGCTGGATCATTTTGTGCAATATCTTTGTAATCATGACTGTTTATGAAGCTATTATTTTTGTAATTGATGCTACCTTGTAAAAATAAATCAAACCTTTTTTTATAATCCACATTTGAAGTGCCCATCCATATTTGCTTAGAGACACTTTCTGCACTTAAATCGAATCTTATAATGCATTTACCATCATTTGATGTGCCAGCTTCTGGTGGCTCACCTTGCCAAAATTCAACTACGTAATTTTCTTTATAGGCTCTATATAGCGTTGGGATTATAGTTTCAACATTTACAGTTCTTCCATTTGCTAAACTTCCGTCTGAATTAAATTCATCTGGTGGCAGTTGAACCGGTGTATAGAACTGTCTAGTATCTATTTGACCAAACACTGTGTCTGATGTTGATTTTGCTTTTGAAAATAAATATATAGAGGTTGTTAATGCAATACCAAAAACTAGCACTGCAAACGCGTATTCGAGCGCTTTTACTGCGTTTTCCATATTGCATCTCCCTTTCTTTTGTTTATGTAATTGTTATTGTGGTAATATCGTTATTGTATCAATTAATCTACTTCCTGGTCCACTTGTCTTGTATGACATTGACACTAAATATGATCTGCCAGTATTAATTTGGGCCCTAATAGCAATTATTGCATTTGGGCTAGTATTTTTGGGAGTTTGTCCATCAATCGTCGTACCATTATCATATACAAGATTTATTCCTTTTGCATCTTCAGTACCGTCATTAATAGCTTGTTGATTATTTTGGCTTATATTTGTCAATAAAGTTTTTACAGCTGGACCTTGTATTGTTCCTTCTGATGCTTCAAATTTTTGATTAAATATACTTATTGTAGTATCATCAAACTGACCTTGTACAGTACCTTTCATCCCCTGTGCTTGATTTACTAAAAATACTCCTAATGCTACTAATACGAGTGCGATTAAAACTGCTCCTGCTATCATTAATCCTTTTGTTGCGTTCTCCATAAATTTTTTCCTCCTTAGATTTTTTTATATAATAATGAGGTTTTTAATTCCTTCTTATTACCTTTGTCTTTTGTGTTTGGCAGAGCAAGCCCTGCCCCTACATTGTTACGGGTGCAATCATGTACCCCTACGGCGATACGTCTGGTTGTTCTTCAAATGTCATTTGTCCTACTCTGCCTGTTTGTTTATTATATATGCATTCAGTACATTTAAAATTAGCTGTATTATAATTTGCAATAAACTGGTTTATACCAACTGCATTAATTCTTTCCATCTCGTATGAAACATCACTATCTAAAAATTTTACATATATTTTTAAACAATATGCATCATCTGCTAAATAATAATTTTTATTATCTTTTGGTATATTATTTTTTTCGTTATTATTAATGGCCTTCCCTATTAACGTTACAAGTTCTGTTCCTGTTATTTCTTTGTTTATATATTGCTCATATTCTTGGTTAAATGTTTGAACACTTTGTTTTAAGTTTTGTGTATTTCTCGAATATATAAAAAGCATAAATATTATTACAAAAAAAATAATTAATAATAATGACAATATTATAAGTGTCTTTTTCATAGCACTCCCTTATATTATACATGATTTTTTGACATTTTGCAATATTTTTTGTGAAATTTAATATTTCTGTAATGTTTTTGTAACATTTATTATTATTGATAATTTTCTATAATAATCAGTAAGTCCCTGGTATTTCTGTAAAATTTATTGAAGTAATTTTACCTGTGTTGTCATAAGCTGGAGTTGGATTATAAGTTGAATCTGTTGTTAATAGGTCTGTTGGTTTTTTACCGCTAGCCCAATCCATACCGGGATTTCCATTCTTATCTCGTCCCAAACACGATGATCCATTAATCGTAATGTTTATTACTTCTTCTCCTGCATTTACGTTTGTTGCTATTGCTAAATTCACTAAACTTACTATATCATGCCCATTCATTTTTTTTATAGTATCATCTGGTGAAGTAAAATATTGTTCAAATTGATTGTTAAATTTTTGAATTTGTGTATTTGACATTCCTGCTTCTATATTTTTGGCAAAATTTCCAGCATTAGAAAATACAGCTACAAATATAGAAAGTATTATTATGCCTATTAACACTGATGCTGCCATAAGTAATGCATTCGCTGAATTTTCCATATCTGCATTCTCCTCTCAATTTAAATTGGTGTCATTCGGTGCTTTTGTTTCTACAAATGTTAATTTATTAACCCTTCCTGTTGTTGTATCATAACCTATCTCCGTACATTGAAAAAACTTCCTTTTGAAATCTGTAAACCCATTATCTACTATTGTATAATTAAATTCATCAAGGGGTTTTGCTGCAACTGGAGAAACGAGTTGAATTTTTGCCGTACCAACGTTACTACCTTTAGTAAAGAAATCTTCTACTTTGCCACTTATAGTTACACTTTCACCATTATCCGCTATAATATTAAACGGTTTATTGGCATCCCATATAGTCCCTAATTGATATGTTTGTAAGTTGCCAGTATTGCCATTTACATATCCAGATATTGTTTGAGATGTAGCTCCATTGGTTGGATATGTTGTTGAATCAACATATTTGCTTGTCCCATCCACTCCACCAGGTACTTCATAGTATTGTGTTGCATATGATTTTATTGGTGTTGTTAATGTTACTTGTACATCTATAAGATAAAAGTTGTTTTCTTTAGCTATTTCCTGATTATTATTGTTATAAGATAATTGATCTGTTGCATACTGTCTATCGTTATTTATTGCTTTATTTATAACAGTAACAACATCTTGCCCATACATCATTGGTTTGTCATAAGATTCATATTCTGCATTAAATTTGGCAATTTGCTCCTGTTGTAATTCTTTCGCCTGTTCTATTGGTACTTGTTTCATGCTATTTAAGAAATAAAATAACATACTTATAATCATTACTGCTATTAGTACAGAGCCTGCTATCATTAATGCTTTTGCTGCATTTTCCAAGAAATACACACCTCCGTTTTTGGTATAAAACCATTATGATTTTCTGGGCAGAGCAAGCCCCCTGCCTCTACATTTTGCATGGTATACATTTATATTTTGGTTTGGCCGGATATGAAGTACGTCCTTACGTTATGGTGCCCCCTGTAAGCTGGTTACGCTCTGTACTGTGGCTCCACCAGTCATTGATTGCATACTGCTAAATGATTGCATTGTACTCATTATACCAATAAGAACTAATGGAATAATCAAATATCCGACAAACAATATTATCATTGGAGCAAAACCTATTCCTCTGCCAATTAATCCTTGCTTAGAAATTAATCTTTCGTTTGCATCTTTCCTCTTTTCTTGATAATATGCTCTTTCTGTATCTAGTTCATCAAATGCTTCTACAATTGGTATTCTTTCTACTGCTGCTTGTAAGCTTTCTACTAGCCTTATAAATGGTTGGTATGTAGTGTCATTTTTCAGTTCTTCTAGTGCTTCCCATGCTCCACTTTCGTAGTTATTTACGCATTTTGTAATTGGACTTTTAAAGATATTCGCATATCTTTCCAGCCATTCTAATATCATTTCAACATTTATTCTTTCTATTTTCATAAGCATCATTATAATTGTTTGAAACTGCATTACTTCATCTTCCATTGCCATTTGACGCATACGTTTTTGGAAATATAACATCCATATTGGTCCTTGATATGCTACAATCGCAAGTGCAAATGCTATTAATAGTTCAAACCATTGGAAATATTCTTTATTTATTGTTTGTAGTTTACCATATATTCTTGCTGCCGCTGCTGTTACCGCATCAGCTGTTGCACCTTTATAAAAACTAGAATTTTTTATTTCTTTTACTATCATATCTTGTGTAACGTCTGTGTTCCCTCTATATTTATCTAAGTATATATTGTCGTCATTTGTTATTTCCATAGCTTTTATAACATCTGCCGCTGACATTTGACCAACTATGTTGAAATCAGCAGATGGCTGTGTATATACATAATTTATTGCCATATTGTGCATTTGTATGAACAAAAAGAATACCACAAAGAATGCTGCTACACAGGTAACTACCCTATTTACATATATCCATTCTATTTTGCTCTTGGAGGCGGCATCTTTCATAAGCTTATTGATTTTTCGCTCTTCTTTTGTATTCTTTTTTGGAATTAGCAAGTTTATTATCTTGTTTCCTAATGCAGAACTATATATTTTCGATTGCCATGGATTTTCTTCTTGTCCTCCTGTTACATTACTTCCATTATCTTTTATTTTTCTTATCAACATATAACATATAAATGTTATAATAACTAATAAGACTTGTACTATCAGTCCGCCTTTGCCCTCGTAAAATGTTGATGTAAATGAGAATTGACTTACTGCCCAATTTTTAATTGGATCTATTAATAAGATTGGTGCTGCTGCTATAAATGACAAGCTTTGAAATACATAGTCTAATTTTTCTCTTTTTAAAATTTCTATTTGCATTTCTTGCGTGATGTTGTTTAGATTTTTTAAATATAATGAACCACCATCAACTGTTCTGTCTCCAAACTCTTTTGTTAAGTATGATAAACCTGCAAATTCTTTTAAATAGCTATTTGGAGCTATGTCGTAATATTTTTCTAGTTCTTCTTCTGGTTCATCAGATACTAATATTTCGTATATTCTATCTCCTTGTCTTGAAATTTCTAGTTCATCATTTTGTGAAACTGCATAAATTGCTTCTTCCACCATGTTATATTCATGATAGGCGTGTCTTATTTCTGCAAAAAAGTCTA
Source organism: Oscillospiraceae bacterium (assembly GCA_009778695.1). GTDB lineage: Bacteria > Bacillota > Clostridia > TANB77 > CAG-508 > WRFS01. The sequence continues at coordinate 37,828 of WRFS01000001.1, read as the reverse complement.
TTTGTTGTTTTAGGATTTTATTGTCTATTTTATCAACTGCACCACTCATGAGTGTTTCAATAATAAATATTTCAAATATCAATAATATTAATAATAACATTATGTCGCTTTTGGTTAATAAAATTATTAATAATGTTATTGGAAGTATTATAATTAGCGATTTTGTTAAGATTTTTGCTGCTTGTGTTCTAATTAGGTATTCGTCTTCTAAGTTTATAATTTCTAGTCTTCTTCTTAATTTTTTTAGGTATCTGTTTATACCTGGTATTTTTCTGTAGATAAGGTATAGTTTTTGTGAAAGTATTTGCGAAGAAAATTTTTGTTCTTTTGTTCCTTGTTGAAGTTGCTTAATTTTTTTAAGGTCGCCATTTTTGCTCATTATTTGATGTAATATGAAGTATGCTATTAGTACTAATACAAATAATGCTCCTGCTCCACCCATTAGGTATATTAAAATGTTGTTTCCCATCTTATGTTAAGCACCTTCCTTTCTCTGAATCCACCTCTACACCACTGTTGTCAACTTAGGGGAATATTGTCGCTGTTGTAGGGGCGAACATTGTTCGTCCTGCACTATAATTATCTCGTTTTTCAATAATTTTATCTAATTCCTCTAGTCTCGGACGAACAATGTTCGCCCCTACATATACAATCCTTTTCCTTGAGTTGTAGACATTGAGAGAGCGGGGGATTACACCTTCAATCTCTTTCTGCCCCAGTTTCTTTCTACAAAAGAATCAAATTCTTCAACATCTGCTTCGTCCATGTTGTTACGCATTTCTGAAATGTTTGCTTCTGAAATTCTGTTTGTTAGTATGTATTCGTCTTCATGGAATTCTAATATATTTACGTATTTGTAAACTTCTTTATTTGTCACTTTTGTAAAGTACACTGTTGCGTTATCCATGAATTTTTCTAGTTTTCCTTCTAATGTTTGTTCTTTTCTATAATTAAATGTGTATTCATTTTTTTCTTCTACTGGAATACATTCTGTTATTCTTTGTATATATCTTCTACCTTTAAAGTCTTTTACTAAGTGTATGTTAAAGTTTAATACCCCAACAACTTGCTCTTCTGCTGTTTTTTCATCGTTGAAAACTCCAGATTTTAATAGAGAGTTTCTTAATGCCATTACTAGGTTTGGAAATGTTTTAGCATGGTGGGTAAATAATGTAAATTTACTTGCAACTTGGGCTGCTTGAATCATCCATGCAGCAACTGGGTCTGTTGCAACCTCACCTATGATGTTAACGCTACCATCAGTTTTCTTCTGTAAGTCTAGTCCTTCTTGTCCACTAACTGTGTCTGTTTCTCTGAATGATAGTATGTTTCTTGTTGGGTAGATTTTTCTTAAGTGCAACTCAAATGCTGTTTCTTGAACTCTTATGTTCATCGTTTCGTATATGTTTTCTATCATACCCATTAACATGGTGGTTTTACCGCAACCTTGCTCTCCTGTTAGTGCAATAATTCTTGCACCTTTAACTAAGAATTTTAATAATTCTATTGTGTCTTCTTTTCCCTTAAATCTAATTAATTGTTCTAGTGTTGCACGTTTAACGTCAAATTTTCTTACGAAGAATGCCCATGTTTCTGACATTGAAGGTCTTACAACAACGACTCTGGAACCATCTTTCATCTCATTAATTTTATATCCGTTTGTGTCAGATAACTGACCTGGGTTGTTGTATTTATATATGTTTTGGCAAACTCTTTTTAATTCACTTTCTGTACCAAATGATAGAAATGCTAATCTTATTGATTTACCTTGGAAGAATATCCAAATGCTATCGCATGCTCTTGGTACTTTATTTTCCATTACTTGACTTAAATAATCTCCATCTGTTTGTGCAATTTGGCTTAAAAACGCTTCTGGAAATCCAGATACACCGCCAGATACACCATCTATGTTCATGTCTCTTATTTCATCAATACTGCTATATCCTTTGTAATGTTGGTATATTCTTTGTACAACTATATTAAGCTTGTCTTCAAATGCGAATACAGGTTTTTCTTGTTCATATATGGCTGAAATTTCATCTGTTGTTATAACATAACAAGGCTTTGTTTCACCTGAGATGTATTTTAATTTTGCTAAATCATATTTTTTAATAAATTCTGTTAATGCTTCGTATCCAAATTCTTTTTTATATACGTATAATAAAATGTCAAATTTATCTTGGGCTGTTAGAAGAGACGGTATATCAAAAGGTATCGCTTTTGATATGTTTGTTTCACTCACACCATACTCTTTTGATAATAAATCAAAAATTAATTCTTTTACATATTTTTTATCGTTAACGTCGCCATATGTACAGCCTTTTAGAGCTTTTTTAAGTTCATATTTTTTGCTTTTTCTTCTTTTTAATTCTTCTTCAGAAAGACCAATATCATATAGATTAATTTTTGTAATTTCGTCTAAACGTCTTTTTATGAACTCTTTCATTTTTTCTAGAGTATAGGTTTTATTGTCAATCTCTATTTGTTTTTCTATATTTGCTGTTTTTTTGTTTTTTATAACATAAAAAATTATTGCTCCAGCAGCTATAATTACTATCGCTATTAAGACAATATTCATTATCATGTGAGTTCCCTCCCCTTTTCTTGGGCGGATATGGAATCCGCCCCTACGTTGATTGGGCAATTGTTCGCCCTATGTTGCATTTTTTATTTATTTGTATTGTTGTATTTCTTGTAATCTGTAATTTATTATTTCAATTGCACTCATCACGCCTTGTATGAAAATTGTATTTCTATCTGTTGGGTCTGATAATTTACCATTATATTTTATAAAATAGTCCGCTACCTTTCCTTCTCCTGCTGCCTCTGCATAAAGCATGTTGTATGGCACTGCTATTATTTCTCTTTTTGTACCTAAAGCTCTTGCAACATTTTTGGTTGAATACTTAGAGCTTAAATCATATCTGCCCATACATAATAGTAAACTATTAAATGACTCTGGATTTTCTTTTTTAAGTTTTCCTATTTGGTCTATCATTTTTTGTTTTTGTGAAAAATGATAAACCAATAAGTTAGATACGCTTATAACTTGGTTTAAAGATTGACTCTCCATTCCATTTTCTAAATCTACCAAAACTATATCGTAATGTTTATTTGCGAATTGTACGATGTCTTTATAGGCACTTGCTATTTTGGCATATTCATCATAATTAGTAGTCTTCGGACTTAGCAAGATTTCTAATCTATCTCTAAATATAACCTTTGTATAATTTGTGATTATATCTGGGGTTGATTTGTTACTTAAAACAGCTCTTGATAGTCCTTCAATACCAGTATCTATTTCTGGCTTATTGGCTGTAATTTCTGATGTTATATCTTCTTTATTTGGTTCAATAAAACAGTCACTTAAAGTTGTGTCGTTAAATTGTGTACTAATCATTAATACTTTATAATTGTTATGAATAGCCATATACGTGCCTATTGCCGCCATCGATAATGTTTTGCCACTTTCTACTTTTTCTCTATTCCAAAAAGATATTATTGCCATTTAATATCCTCCTTTGTCTATTGTTTTTATTGCTTTAACTATATCATTAATTGTTATTTCTGGAATTATTGCCATTATTATTGTTGATATTAATTCCACAAATTCTTGACCAATATTTTTAAATTTTATTTTTGCTGCTTTTTGATTATCTATTATTCCTTGCAATGTATGTTCCGTTAAAACATAGTTTATAATTTGCTCATTCCATCTAATTTTATAGTCTTTTGATAAATAATCTAAATATTGATTATCTTCTTTCATAACTTTTCTTGAAATTAATATTTTTGTCATAATAACGGATATCTCTAATCCACTTAAAATTTCCAATCCTCTTTTTAATGAATATGCATCAAATGCTGTAACAAAAAAGGTATTACTTGCTAAATGCATTTCAAAGTTTGAAAATCCATCTGCTGTGTCAATATCAATCAAAACAATATCATACCCTAAATCGTCCTGAATTCCATATCCTAGGTAGTTTCTTAATTCTTCCATTGACGAGAAACCTACTGCAATATCTATTTTTTCAAATTCAGTAACATATGAATGTGTAGGATTTATTGTTGGTATTACATATTTTGCTTTTTGCATAATTGAAGAATCGATTATTAAAGTTTTACGATTTAATATTGTCAATATTTTAGCTGTATATAACATTATATCTGTTTTATCATAAATCCCAATAAATCCAACTGTCTTCACTGTTTACCCCCCTTTGATACAAAATGGTGTCCAAATAATTTGGTGTTGACCTAGCTTCTCCTACAATGTTTTTTTTACATACCTGTATTTAACTGGTCAATGTATTTTAATCTTGATTGTGTTGCTGTAGTATCGGATTTTTGTACTCCTGCCTCTATGTTGGTTTGTCTGCTTGTACTATATGCTGATAAAGCTCTTTCAATTGTTGTTCTCTCGTCGGTTGATATAGTTCCAGTATATGCATCTTTAACTGCTTGTATTATATTTGGGTTATCTAGTATTGTTTGCATCACTGCTGTGCTAACTGGATATGTAGGAATTGGTTTTTTTTGCATGCCCGGATCTACATATGTTGTTGCATATAAGGTAGAGCCTGTCATTATATATGATTCTATAATAGCATTATTTATTATTGATGTTTCACTTTCTGATAATTCAATCCAAATTGTGCTATCATCACATTTTTGTATTTGTTTTTTACCAACTACTAGAAAATCTTGCCCTGATGGTAGTGTTAAACGAACATCTATATAATTACCCGCTTCCAATCTAACTGGCAATTTTATCATATTAAAGTCTTCTAGTCTTAAATCATCTGTTGTAGGATTATCCGATTGTGCTATCATATCAGAAGTGATTGGCGTACCTGCTGAAATATTTATTTTTGCAATAGTCGCATCGCTTAATAGACTATATGCATTACTATTATCTGCTGGTATCATACGAGTATCAACTTGCATTGGTGTTATCATGTCTGCCGTTAGTGCAGCACCTGAGTTAACTCCTTGGCTTAACACATAAACTGTACCAGTCGGATTCGTCTTAGTGTTACTGCTCACCTGATTAAAGTGCCATAATAAGCCTGCGATAGCAACTCCCGCCACAATTAGCATTATAAATGCTCCTAAAAAGAAAAAATTCCTTGATTTTTTTTGCATAGGATTCATAGCCATACAAAATTCCTCCTTAAATTTACTAATTTCATTCTCCTTGTAACCTTTTATCCTATCTTTCATTTTACAACATTTCTCGTTAAAAAACAACAAAAAAATGTTATAATAATATAAATTTAATATTATTGTAACATTTTTGTAATATTTTTGTAATAATTCGATTTGTGCGAACAATGTCCGCCAGTGGAGGTCAGTATCTATTTTTAAAAAGCTCCTCCAAGTCAAGGGGTAATCCGTATGCCTCAAAGGGCTGTCGTTCACTTTTTAAAAATAGATACTGACCTCCACTGGCTAGTTTGCAAAATAAATAATTATATAAATAATTTTAGTCTTTCCTCAATAGTTTTTAATATTTCTTCATATTTCAATTTATTATCTTTCATTTCTTGTACTTTTAAAGGTGGTGCTTTTTGTACAAAACCTGAGTTTGATAAAATATCTTCTGCCTTTTTCAATTCAATTAATACTTTTTCTTTTTCTTTATTTAGTCTTAATATTTCGGCTTCTTTATCTATTAAATCTTCTAACGGAATAAAGATTTCAATTTTAGGTACAGCAATAGATATTGCATTTTCTTGAATGCCATTTTTGTTTTCTTGAATTACTATTTCACTAGCAAAGCCTAATTTTTCTAGAAAACTTTTTCCTGCTTCTATGCTTTCTTTTTCACTTGTGGTTACAAATATTATCTTAGATTTTTTAGATGGATGTATATTCATGTTAGCTCGCACATTTCTTATTCCAATAATAATTTGTTTTATTAGTTCAATATTTTTTTCCTCTTTATCATAATTCATTTCAGTATGTTTTGGCCAATCAGAAATCATAATACTTTCGTCTGAATGAATTAATTGCATATATAGTTTTTCAGTTAAAAACGGCATATATGGATGTAAAAGTTTTAGGCACGTAGTCAATACATAATTTAGAGTATATTCCGCTTCTAGTCTGGTGTCGCAGTCTTTATTATATAGACGTGGCTTTACCATTTCTATATACCAATCGCAAAACTCATTCCATATAAAGCTATATATATTTTGAAGGGCAATACCAAAATCATAATTATCTAAATTATTTGTAACTTCCTTAATTAGCTTATTTAATGCATTTAGTATCCATTTGTCTTCTATGGATAGGTTGGTCGGGTCAAATTGTGTATTATCGTGGATGTTCGGGTCGTCGAGGACGCCGCCCCTTACATTTTCGTACATATCCGTGCGTAGGGTTAAATTCATTAATACAAATTTAGTAGCATTCCATATCTTATTAGCAAAATTGCTTGCCTGTTCTAGTCTTTCTGTTGAATATCTCAAATCATTACCAATAGTTGTGTTTAATAATAGCGAAAATCTTAATGCATCTGTTCCATATTTATCTATAACCTCCAGTGGATCTATACCATTGCCTAAAGATTTGGACATTTTTATTCCTTTACTATCTCTTACAATCCCATGTATTAATACAGTATTAAAAGGAATTTTGCCTGTATATTCAATTCCTGAAAAAATCATTCTTGCAACCCAGAAGAATATTATGTCGTAACCTGTTACTAATGTATTGGTTGGATAAAAATATTTAAAATCTTCTGTTTCTCTTGGCCAGCCTAATGTTGAAAATGGCCAAAGTGCAGAGCTAAACCATGTGTCTAATGTACCTTCATCTTGTGTGAAATCGCTACTGTCACATTTATTACACTTTTTCGGAGCAACTTCACTTACATATGTTTCTCCACAATTAGTACAATAAAATGCTGGTATCCTATGTCCCCACCACAATTGTCGAGATATACACCAATCTTGAATATTTTCCATCCAATTGAAGTATGTTTTATTAAAGTTTTCTGGCACAAATTTTATTTTGTTAGTTTTTACTGCTTCTATTGCAGGTTCTGCCAATGGTTTCATTCTTACAAACCACTGATTAGAAATTCTTGGTTCTATTGTGTTATGGCATCTATAGCATTTTCCTACGTTATGAACATAATCCTCTGTTTTTTCCAATGCATCTAATTCTTTTAATCTTTCTACTATGCGTTTTCTAGCTTCTATTATATCTAGTCCTTCAAATTCCTTCGCTAAACCTAACATTATACCTGCATCGCTAAATACTTCAATTATATCTAGATTATGTTTTAATCCAACTTCATAATCGTTTACATCATGTGCAGGAGTGATTTTAACTGCACCTGTCCCAAAGCTTTTATCAACAAAAGAATCTGCTATTACTGGTATTTCTTTATTTATAATTGGTATTATTACAGTTTTCCCTATCAAACTTAAATATCTTTCATCCTCTGGATTAACTGCAACTGCTGTATCTCCAAGCATTGTTTCTGGTCTTGTAGTCGCAACAACAACATATCCATCGTTATCGGTCCTTTTATATTTTATATGCCACAGATTGCTTTTTTCTTCTTCAAATTCAACTTCAGCATCTGATATTGTTGTCTTACAATATGGACACCAGTTAATCATCTTGTTTCCCTTGTATATTAACCCTTTGTTATATAAGTTAATAAACACTCTAATTACAGCCTCAGATAATCCTTCATCTAAAGTAAATCTTTCTCGAGACCAATCACATGAACACCCCAATTTTTTTAGTTGGGATATAATTTCTCCACCATATTCTATTTTCCATTCCCATGCCCTTTCTAGAAATTTTTCTCTTCCTAATGCTTCTTTTGTTGTGCCTTCTGCCTTAAGTTTTTCTACAATTTTGGCTTCAGTAGCAATTGAAGCATGGTCGGTTCCTGGAATCCATAGTGCATTAAACCCTTGCATTCTTTTATATCTTATTAAAATGTCTTGTAAGGTGTTATCTAAAGCATGACCCATATGTAGCCTGCCCGTTATATTTGGTGGCGGTATTACTATTGTATATGGTGTTTTTGTTTTGTCAACTTTTGCACCAAAATATCCTTTTTCGTTCCAGTTTTTATAGATTTCTTCTTCAAAATCTTTTGGATTGTATTTTCCTAATTGATTGTCTTCCATTATTTTATATCCTTCCGTTTTTATTAGGTTTCTAATGCATATCCTTCTATTGCTTCTGCTACTCCATCTGAATTGTTGTCTGAAACTACAACATTGGCCGTTTCTTTTATGTATGGTGCTGCATTTCCCATGATTACGCCTAATCCTGCATTTTCTACCATTTTTATATCGTTTACATTATCGCCTATTACCATTACTTCTTCTGCTTTAATATTTAGCTTTTCCATCAAAAATTCTAATGCATTCCATTTATTTACATTTTCATTTGTTATTTCTGTGTAATAGTATTCAATTGGGACTATTTCTGTGCCGTTTTCTATGAATTTTCTCGACATATGCCCTACATCTAGCACATCCACATGTTTAACTTGGTTAAGCTTTTTTATTATACTTTGAAATATTTCCTTATCATGATCGCAAACAACAATTTTAGGGAAGTTTGCTAAGTTGGATTTTTCTATATATTTTAATACATCCTCTGTAACGTTTATGTTTATTTTTTTTTCTTCTGTTTTGTTTACGTTTTCATTATGGTAAAATAAAACATTATGGTTTAGCGATTTTGTTATTATCCCGCTTTCTGTATACACTGAATAAAACATGCTGTTTTCTTGGCATATTTTTGCTAGTTTTAAAGCTTTTTCTTTATCCATGTATTTGTTATATATAAGCTCTTCGTTTTTTATATCGTATATATTTGATCCATTTCCTGCTATTAGATAATTCATGTTTCCTATTTCTTGGGAAAGGTTTAGTATTGATCCAATTATTCTTCCAGAGGCTAATACTACTTCTGTTCCCATGTTCATGGCTTCTCGTATGGCGTTTTTGTTTTTTTCTGAAATTTCTCCATACGAATTAAGTAGTGTTCCATCTAGGTCTATTGCAATTAGCTTGTACATGAGATATGCCTCCTCCTAAACCTTCAAAATTCCGCCAATAGTCTTGTTAACTTCAAATGTACCATCCGCATGAAGAATTTCACTTCCACCTGAAATAACAATTATATCGCCTTTTTTCACTTTATTCTTGTTCTTCAAATCTGTAATACTGTCCAAAACTAATTGGTCAATGCTTTTGTGTTCTCCATATAATTTTGGATATACACCCCAAGAAAGTCCTAGTTGTCTGTGCGTTTGCGGATTTTCTACTACAGCATAAATTGGGCATCCCGGCAAAAAGCCTGATAGCTTTTTACAACTGTTTCCAGTGTGTGTATATGCAAATATTGCTTTTGCATCGCTTGTCATTGCAGTTAAGCATATTGAACGAGCAATATTATTTTCATAGTCTTCTTTTCGAATCTTGTATGTTCTTTCAATAAACATGTTCCAGTAGTTTATACATTCTTCTGTTTGTCCTGCAATTTGAGCCATAGTTCTTAAACATTCAACAGGATATTTTCCAGTTGCAGATTCAGCTGATAACATTACTGCACTTGTCATATCAAAAATTGCATTGGCAACGTCACTAACCTCTGCCCTAGTTGGTCTTCCGTTATTAACCATGCTTTCTAGCATTTGTGTTGCTGTTATAACTGGTTTTCCAGCCATGTTGCATTTATGTATAAATTTTTTCTGCAATATTGGCACTTCATACATTGGAATTTCTACTCCTAGGTCGCCTCTAGCAATCATTATTCCATCCGATACTTCTAATATTTCATCAAAATTATCTATTCCTTCTCTATTCTCAATTTTAGAAATTATTTTTAAGCCTTCTCCGCCATCTTCTTTAAGTACTTTTCTAATGTCTAATACGTCTTGTGCTCTTCTTATAAATGATGCTGCAATAAAGTCAAACCCAGCTTTTACACAATATTTAATATCGCTGATGTCATTTTCGGTTAAACTTGGCAAATGTAGTTTTATTCCTGGTACATTCATGCTTTTTCTATTAGATATTTGTCCACCATTTATAACTTGGCATACTATATCTTGATCTATAATTTGTTTTACTTTTAATTCAATTATACCGTCGTTAATTAAGATTTTTGAACCTACTTCAACTTCTTTATATAACTCTTTATATGTAATACTAACTTTTTCACAATCACCTAATATGTCTTCGTTTACTAAAGTAAATTCTTGACCATTAACCAAAGTAGTGCAATTATTATCTATTTTTCCTATTCTAATTTCGGGGCCTTTTGTGTCCATTAGTAATGCTACTGGTAGGTTTAGTTCTTCTCTTACTTCTTTTATGTTGTTTATTCTTTCTTCTTGTTCTTCATAACTTCCATGTGAAAAGTTTATTCTTGCTACGTTCATGCCTGTTTTCATTAGTTCTCTTAGTATTTCTTTTGTTTCGCTTGCTGGTCCTATGGTGCATACTATTTTTGTTTTACGCATATAAATCGTATTCTCCCTTCTATACCCCGCCTCCAGAGTGCAGTATATGTTATTTTAGAAAAATCCCTCCAAGCCTCCGAAGACTCCATGGGCCTCAAAGGGCTGTCGGTGACTTTTCTAAAATAACATATACTGCACTCTGGAAGCTACTCTACATTTTTTATTTCACTATCCATTTCACTAGATTTAAATTTTCTTGTCTTAGTACCATATCTGTTTTAGGGACTACGCGAAAGGTATAACCGTAGTTTCCACTTGTATTTAATTCTATTTCTGTTGCATATTCATATATATTATTCTTTTCGTTTGAAACAGTGCAGTTCATTTCTACAGTACTTACTTCCGATACTACCCCATTTTCTAAAATTTTTCCATAATACAATTGAATTAATACATCATCTACGCTTATCATATTTGGCAATGTAATTTTACATTTTGCAGTTATTTTGTTTCCTACATTGGCTACGGTATGTTCTTCGTTGTTAATTTGTTCAATTTGTATGTTGTTCCAGTTTGCTGTTATTTTTTCTTCCCATTCAACAAATTTTTCAACTTCTTCTATATTTTGATAATGTTCTTTAGTTAGGTTACAAAGTGGCAAATACATTTTTTCTGCATAGTCCACAACCATTCTTGCTGTACTAAATCTGCCAGCATTAGACATTATTGTTTGTTTCATAATTTCTACCCATTCGTCTGAAAATCCATTTTTATTGAAGTTATAATACATTGGTATAATTTCTTCTTCTAATGTATCGTATATGCTTTCGCTATCGGCTCTGTCTTGTGCATCGTATGAAGTATATATTTGTTCTGTCCCTATTGCCCATCCATTTTTACCATTGTATCCTTCTGCCCACCATCCATCTAGTATACTAAAGTTTATTACTCCATTAACAGCAGCTTTCTGTCCACTTGTACCTGAAGCTTCCATTGGTCTTCGTGGAGTATTTAACCAGATATCAACGCCACTTACAAGGTATCTTGCTATAGCAATATTATAATTTTCAACTATAAAGATTTTACCTTTAAATTGTGGCATTTGAGATATGTTGTATATTTGTTTTAAAACATCTTGTCCTTCTTTATCTGCTGGATGTGCTTTGCCAGAAAATATTATTTGTACTGGTCTTTCAGGGTTATTTAGTATTTTAGTTATTCTTTCTATATCACTAAATATTAGTGCTGCCCTTTTGTATGTTGCAAATCTTCTTGCAAATCCTATTGTTAAAGCATTCGGATTTAATTTAGATGTAACTTCTTTTATTTCATCATATGGTTTCCCAAATTCTTTATATTTTGAAATTATCTCTACTTTAACCAACTCCATAAGTTTTTCTTTTCTAATTAGATGCTCTTTCCATAACTTATCGTTAGGTATATTTAATATATCTTGCCATATTTCATTTTTATAAACTTTATCTTGCCAGTATGGCGTAAGGTATTTATTATATAGTTCTTTTATGTTTTGACCAAGCCACGAACAAGTATGTACACCATTTGTAATATATTCTATTGGTGCTTCAGTTACCATTATATTAGACCAAATTTCTCCGAATAATTCTTTAGAAACTTCTCCATGTAGTTTACTTACACCATTTTTCTTTCCAGCAATTTTAAGTGCAAGAACAGCCATATTAAATCCGTTTGCTAACCCATTTGAATTTTTTTCCATTCCTAGTTTAAAAAATGATTCTCTATCTAACTGTATTCTTCCCCAAAAGTCTTTAAAATATTTTTCTACTAAATCTAATGGAAAAATATCATTACCTGCTGGTACAGGTGTATGTGTTGTAAATATGGTTTTAGAAGATGCAATTGCTTTTGCCACTTCAAAAGATACTTTTTTTGTTTCCATTAAATCTCTTATTAATTCTAACGTAACAAAAGCAGAATGCCCTTCATTCATATGATATATTGTTGGTTTTATATTAAGTTTATTAAATAAATTTGTTCCAGCCATACCTAGTATTATTTCTTGTTTAATTCTCATTTCTTGGTCGCCACCATATAGCCTAAGTGTAAGTGGTCTTATTTCTTCTGGGTTTTCAGGTATATCTGAATCAAGCAAATATAAATTTACTCTACCAACATTTATTTGCCATACTTTTAAAAACACTTTCGTTTTTCCAAATCTTACATAGGTAATTAAATCATCATCAGTTTTTGTTTTTACGGGTAATATCGGCAAACTATATAAATCTATACATTGGTAATCTGATTCTTGAGAACCATCTGCTTTAATTTTTTGGTCAAAATATCCATCTTTATACAATAACCCAACGGCAACAAACGGTAATCCTAAATCGCTTGCTGATTTAAGGTGATCGCCTGATAAAATTCCTAATCCGCCTGAATATATTGGAAGAATTTCATCCAAGCCATATTCCGCTGAAAAATAGGCAATTAGGTCATCTTGATTTTGTGGGTATTCTTTTTTAAACCATGTATTTTTGCTTTCCATATAGTCATCAAAATTCGCTACTACTTTGTCATATTTTTTTAAAAAATCAAAGTTTGTTGCTATAGTTTCAAGTTTTTGTTGTTCTACTGTTTTAAAGAATTTTACTGGATTTTTACCAGATTTTAACCATAGTTCATTATCTATCATTTTAAATAATTGCAAAAATTCTGTATTCCATCCCCACCATAAATTGTTCGAAATGTCAATTAATCTCCCTATTCTCTTTGGTAATTGTGGGTTTACGGTTATTGTATTAAACATGTGCATGATTTTTTTCCTCCTCTTTGGTATGATGTTATATTATTATAATTTGGGGGTGTTTGTCAATGGGTTTTGAATAATTCCTTCCCATTTTTCACATAATCCCAGCCAGAGAAAATGGTGGCAATTACAGATATCGTCATCATTGTTGTTGCTATAACATTTAAGCCCCAGGCAAAGCCTATTATCGACTGGTTTATAAATGCACCAAATGCATTTACATCTAATAATGCTAAAATTATTGCTATCATTTGTGTTGTTGTTTTTATTTTTCCCCACTGGCTTGCAGCTATTACTTCTCCATCTTTTTCTACAGCTACTAATCTATAACCTGAAACTATAAATTCTCTAATTATTACTATTATTGGTATCCACGCTGGTAGCTTTGCCATTTCAACTAAAATTATCAGCACCGCTATCACCAGTATTTTATCGGCAATTGGATCCAGAAATTTTCCAAATGTGGTTATTTGGTTTCGTGAACGTGCTATGTGTCCATCTAATTGGTCAGTAATTGAAGCTATAATGAATATAATGTTCATTAGCCAAAATGTAATTGGTATGCCCAAAATTTCACCTTTTATTGAAAAAAGCGGTATAATTACTAACACTGGAACTAATATTATTCTAAATATTGTTAGTTTGTTTGGTAAGTTCATTTTTTTCTCCTTTGAAACGTATTTTACTATAAATAAAAAAAAATAGCAAGGATAATTTAATGCTGTTAACATATTTGGGGCTACTAGTTATAATGGTTTAGCCTAAAATTTCCGCCTCCTTAAGTATAGTATATCTTTTAAAAAGGCTCCTCCAAGCCTCCGGAGACTCCATGGGCCTCAAAGGGCTGTCGTTCACCTTTTTAAAAGATATACTATACTTAAGAAGGCTACTTTGCTGAAAACTGTTATATGTTAAGAGTTAATCTTCCAATTTTGTTTTACAGTCTTTCCATTCTAATAGCTCCAGTTGATAATCTTTTTTGAATTTTTCTAGTATTTGTTTTGAGTTATCTGTAGAATTTAAGTCTACAAGCATAATTGAATCTTTATATTCTTCTTTTCCGTACATTACTCGAAAAAGAAATGAGCGTAAAAATCCTTCTATTTTCTCTTCTTGATTTTTTACCGCTATTATTATGTATATCCCTGTATTTTTCATGTTTATTTTGCTTAAGTTCATAATAAGTACTTTTATGATTTCTATAAATCCGTATATTGCAAATATCCATATCAGGCTTTGTATAAAAAAATCAGTCATAACATACTTCACTCCTTGAAGTATATTATGACTGTAATTTTTTTATGTTACTGTGCTATATTAATTGCAATATTGCCTTTTCAGCACCATCACCCATACGTGAACCAAGCCTAACTATTCTAGTATAGCCACCAACTCTTCCTTCATATTTTGTAGCAATTTCACCAAATAATTTTGCTGGTAAGTCTATGTTATTTCCATCTTTATCTGATACTTTATTAATGGTTCTCATTATTTTTCTTCTAGCATGTAATCTTGAAGGCATATCTTTTTGTCTCTTTTCCATCTTCTCTTCTTTAACTACACGGAAGTATTCTTTACCATTTTTGCTTGTTGCTTTCTCTGTATCTTTTTTGCCCTTATCATCTAACTTTGCTTTAACAACTTTTACTTCAACTTCTTCAAAATTATCTTTTTCTTTTATTGCTAATGATATTATGCTATCAGCTATTGATTTTACTTCCTTAGCTCTAGCTAATGTTGTTTCGATTTTCCCATGTAAAATTAAATCTGTTGTTTGACATTTTAACATTGCTAACCTAAGATCAGTCTTTCTTCCTAATTTTCTATCCTTCGCCATTTTCTATACTCCTTACCTTTTATATGTCATCCTGAGAATTTCTTCTTAAGACTTACTCACGAAGGATCTAGATTCTTCGTAAGTCACCCTCTGTAGCAATACTCAGAATGACATTTTATTCATCCTCAGTTTTAAAGTTAAGTCCTAAGTTTCTTAATTTTAAAACTACCTCGTCCAATGATTTTTTTCCTAAATTTCTAACTTTCATCATTTGAGCTTCTGTTTTATTTGTTAAATCTTCAACACTGAATATTCCTGCTCTTTTCAAACAGTTATATGACCTTACAGATAACTCTAATTCTTCTATTGGCATTTCTAATACACGTTCTTTTTTAGATTCTTCTTTCTCAACCATAATTGAGCTATTCTTTCCTGTTTCTGAAAGTTCAATAAACAAATCTAAGTGACCGCTCATTATTTTTGCTGCTAAACTTAATGCCTCATAAGGAGCTAAGCTCCCATCGGTCCATAAGTCTATTGTTAATTTGTCAAAATCCATCATTTGACCGACTCTTGCAGTTTCAACTGTGTAATTTACTTTCTTTACTGGCGTAAATATTGAATCTATTGGCAATACTCCTAATGCCTGATTTACTTTTTTATTCTTTTCAGCGGTATTGTAACCCCTGCCACTTTCAACTGTCATTTCTATTTTAAGTCTCTCTCCTTCTGAAACAGTAGCAATGTATAACTCTGGATTAAGTACTTCAATCGTTTCGTCTGTTATAATATCTCCAGCTGTTACTTTTCCTTCACCTTTAAAATCTATATAAACTACTTTTTCTTGCATATCATATAGTTTAAATCTAACACTTTTTAAATTCAAAATTATTTCTGGAACATCCTCAATAACTCCTGGCACTGTTGAAAATTCATGCACTACTCCATCAATTTTTATACTTGTAATTGATACGCCTGGTAATGAAGAACGTAAAATTCTTCTTAATGAATTTCCTAATGTAATACCATATCCTCTTTCTAATGGCTCACACACAAATTGAGCATAATTTTCTTCTTCATTTACTAATGAGCATTCAATGTTTGGTTTCTCAAACTCTACCATTTTTCCCCTCCTATTTGGTTGCGTAGGAGCGTTCTGTGAACGCCATTGGGCGAAGACAATTCGCCCCTACTTAATTCTTATATCTTAACTCTTATTTTGAATATAGTTCTACTATTAAATGCTCTGCAACTTGGACATCTATATCTTCTCTTGAAGCTAATCTAATTACTTTACCAGTTGATTTTTCAGCATCCATTTCTAACCACTCTGGGATAACTCTGTTTTTTATTAATTCCATATTTTCTTTTATTGCCTTATTATCTTTTCTGTTTTCTCTAACAGCAATTTCATCTCCAGATTTAACTAAATAAGAAGCTATATCTACTTTTTTACCATTTACTTGGAAATGTCCATGGGTTACATATTGCCTAGCTTGAGCCCTAGAAGCACCAAACCCTAATTTATAAACTACATTATCTAATCTGCTTTCTAATATTTGTAATAAGTTTTCACCAGTTATACCTTTTTTATTAGAAGCCATCTCAAAGTACTTTCTAAATTGTTTTTCTCCAATTCCATAAAATGCTTTTGTTTTTTGTTTTTCTCTAAGTTGCATTCCATACTCTGAAAGCTTTGTCTTTTTTTGTCCATGTTGACCTGGAGCATAATTTCTTCTAGTTACACTACATTTATCTGTATAGCATCTATTCCCTTTTAAAAACAATTTCTGTCCTTCTCTACGACAAATACGACATTGCTCATCTTTATACCTTGACATTGTTTTATACCCTCCTTCTTTTTGGTGGCCTACAACCATTATGTGGTATTGGCGTAACATCTTTAATTGAACTAATTTCTAAACCTGTTACTTGTAATGACCTAATTGCTGCTTCACGTCCTGAACCTGGTCCCTTTACAAATACATCAACTGATTTTAGCCCATGTTCCATAGCCGCTTTTGCTGCTGTTTCAGCTGCATTCCCCGCTGCATATGGGGTGCTTTTTCTTGAACCTTTAAATCCTAACCCTCCAGCACTAGCCCATGAAATTGTATTACCTTTAACATCTGTTATGGTAACAATTGTATTGTTAAAAGTTGAGTGCACGTGTGCATTACCTTTTGCAATATTTTTTTTACCTTTTCTAGAAACAGTTTTCTTTGTTGCTGTTTTCGTAGCCATATATTACCTCTCCTCCTCGTAAATTTTATATTACTTACGTTCTTGCGAGCTCAAACGCTCGCTTATCTCACTGCTTGTTACTCTTTGTTCTTTGTTCTACTTACTACCTTTCTTGGACCTTTTCTTGTACGAGCATTAGTTTTTGTTCTTTGTCCTCTAACTGGTAGTCCTTTTCTATGTCTTATCCCTCTATAACAACCTATTTCAGTTAATCTTTTAATGTTTAACGCTACTTCTCTTTTTAAGTCCCCTTCTACTTTGTAGTCTTCCATAGCTTTTCTAATTTCATTTACTTGAGCATCTGTTAAATCCTTAACTCTAGTATCTGGATTAACTTTTGCTTCCTTTAAAATTTTATTAGAACTTGATCTTCCAATACCATAAACATAAGTAAGTCCTATTTCTACTCTTTTTTCTTTCGGTAAATCAACACCTGCTATTCTAGCCATAACTTTTTACACCTCCAAAATTCTATTTATACATAAGTCTGACATCCTATATCTGACTTTTGATTTCCATTTTATCCTTGTCTTTGTTTGTGTTTAGGATTTTCACATATAACCCTAATTACACCTTTTCTTTTTATTACTTTACATTTCTCACACATTTTTTTAACTGATGTTCTTACTTTCATTTTTTTCTATTCCTTTCGCAGACAACCACAGGTCGCCCCTACATTTTTATTTGTCCCTCCAAGTAATTCTTCCTCTTGTTAAGTCATATGGTGAAAGTTCAATTTTTACTTTATCACCTGACAATATTTTTATATAATTCATCCTTAATTTCCCAGATATATGAGCTAATACAACATGCCCATTTTCGAGTTGCACTTTAAAATTAGTATTCGGTAATGCTTCTATTACAATACCTTCTACTTCAATAACATCATCCTTAGCCAAACTAATACCTCTTTTCCATAATTTATATATTATATATTAATTAACTCATATTGTCAATATTTCTGGCTGGTTTTCTGTAATTAAAATTGTATTTTCATAATGTGCAGATAAACTACCATCTTCAGTTACAATTGTCCAACCGTCGTCTAATTCAACAACACCAGGGCTTCCCTGTATTACCATCGGTTCTATTGCTAATGTCATACCCGGTAATAACTTTATTCCTTTATTTGGTTTTCCATGGTTTGGAATGCCGGGTTCTTCATGCATTTGTCTTCCTATTCCGTGACCTTGAAATTCTTTAACGACTGAAAATCCTTTTTTTTCTATAAAACTTCCTATTGCATAGCTTACATCGCCTAGTCGATTTCCTTTTTTTGCAAACTTTATTCCTTCAAAAAATGCTTGTTTGGTTATTTCTACTAATTCTTTTGCTTTTTCGTCTACGTTCCCAACTAAATAAGTTCTCGCACAATCTCCATGAAACCCATTTTTGCAAATGACTAAATCTATGCTAACTATATCACCGTCTTTTATAATTTGTTTTTTTGAAGGAATCCCATGTATTACTTCGTCATTTACAGAAACACATATTGTTGCAGGAAACGCAGGTACATCATTATAAATACTTGGATAATTTTTTTGTGCTGGTATTGCTCCCAATTTTGAAATTGTTCTTTCCGCAATTTCATCTAATTGTTTCGTTGAAATTCCAGGTTTTATGTTTTTTTCTATTTCACGCTGAACCTCTAATGCAGTTTTACACGCTTCCCTCATTAATTTTATTTCTCTATCTGACTTAATTGTTACCATTATTTACCTCTAATTTTGAACTTCAAATGTGCTTCCCATAAAAAATCGACCACAATAGTTCGCTCCCGTGGTGGTAATATATTTTTTTTAGGCTCCCCCAAGTGATTCCCACTCGTATCCTCCTAAAAAAAATATATTACCACCACTCGCGCTATTCTACATAATTAACTTATTTCTTACTTCCATAATAAATTCCTCTGCAACCTCCATAGACGTTTTATGATTTGCTTCTGTAATATTTTTAGTATGTAGCACTCCAGTTCTTCTGTAATAATCTATTATCGCTGGTGCAGTTTCTTTATATACTTCAAGTCGTTGTTTAAATATTTCTTCATTATCGTCCTTTCTTTGAATCAAAGGACTTCCACATTTATCGCATATGTTTTCTACTTTAGGCTTTTTATATTCTAAATTATATATTGCCCTGCATTTATTATTGCTACAGATTCTTCTTTTAAGAATTCTATCTAAAATAATTTTTTCTTCCACATTCAAATATAGAGCGTAATCTATCTTTTCTTGTTTTGATTCTAAAAATTCATCTAGTTTTTGTGCTTGTATCTTGGTTCGTGGATATCCATCTAATAAAGCTCCATATTTCACATCTTTTTGTTGTAGTCTATCGTAAATTACTTTTATTGTGAGTTCATCAGGAACTAGTAATCCGCTTAACATGTAGTCTTGTATTTGTTTTCCTAATTCGCTTCCATTGTTGATGTATTCTCTAAAAATATCTCCTGTGGAAATGTGGGCTAAATCTAATGCTTTAGAGATTATTTCTCCGACGGTTCCTTTTCCACTTCCTGGTGTGCCTAACATTATTATGTACATATGTTTGTTTGCTCCTCTCTTCTTTAGAAATCAACTGCAATAGCTCGCTTCCGTGGTAGGTATTCTAATGCTGTCAACTTAAGGGAATATTGTCGCTGTTGTAGGGGCGAACATTGTTCGCCCTGCACTATAATTATCTCGTTTTTCAATAATTTTATCAAACTCCTCTAGTCTCGGACGAACGATGTTCGCCCCTACATATACAATCCTTTTCCTTAAATTGACAGCATTGCACGCTACTCTACACACATAAGTGTCACCCAAAGGCTATGTTGCTATAATTCTTCATGTCCGCTGTGTACAGGCGTATTCTTCGTCTTTTCCATCTGTTCTGCACAAAAGTCAAAATCTGATTTAGTAGGTATTGTGTTAGAATTTGACTGTAGTAACTGTTGCACAAGTTCTTTATCTTCATCTGTAATCTGTAAACTTTTATCATTTTTTTCTTTTACCAACTCATTCTTTACTTCTCCATTTTCAACTCCGACAAATATACGCTCGAAGTTACTCTTAAATATTACAAGTTGCCCTACAATGTCTTTTGACTCTTTCAATAAGAAATTACTATATGCTGTAAAATCTTCGGGAAGTTTTTTCATAACCCTCATATTAATACCAACTTTTAAAGGAGTATAATTTACCTCAGCGGTAGTATCCTTAGAAAACGGCCATGAACTGTATATATTATTGGGTTCAAATTCTCTTAATATAAAATGACTCTCGTTACGAGTAAATCCAAGACCTCTCGTTCTTTTTGTTTCTGAATCAACCCACCTCAAGTTTTGTTCGCCAGTATATTTTCTATTATATCCTGTTTCTTCCAATACCTTTGGTAAGTCTTCCAATAATTTTATCATTACTACCCCTTCTTTCCTAGGTTATATTTCACACACCCAATTTCACAGTTTCGGGCGAACAATGTGCCCCTACATTCCTAATGATTTGCAAAATATCAAACATGCTATTCCAAGAAGCCTTTGTAGTGCCTCATAACTAACTGAGACTCTAACTGTTGTATCATTTCCAACACAACACCTACAACGATTAATATTGATGTTCCACCAAAAGCTATATTTAAGCCTGCAAATTTAATGAACATTGGCAATATAGCGATAACTGCTAGGAAAAAACCTCCAAATAATGTTAATCTGCTTATTATTGATACTAAATAGTCTGTTGTTGGTTTCCCAGCTCTAATCCCTGGTATGAATCCACCATTTTTCTTGATATTGTTTGATATTTCTGCAGGATTGAATACCGCATAAGTGTAAAAGAATGTGAATCCTACTATTAATAATAAATATACAAGTGCGTTAACGCATATATACCCTATTCCTACTGCACTTGAAGATGTCGCTAATGAAAATTTATAGATAGTAGCGAGTATACCTGATTGGTTTGCTATATTATGATTAAATATTTGTATTATTATTGCTGGGAAAGTCATAAATGAAGATGCAAAAATTATTGGAATAACACCTGCCATTGCTAATTTTAATGGAATATGTGTGTTTTGTCCTCCATACATTTTCCTTCCTACAACTTTCTTTGCATATTGCACTGGTACTCTTCTTTCAGCAGTTTGTACAAATACAACACCTGCTATTAAAATTCCAGCTCCTATTAAAATTCCTAATCCTTTTACTAATCCTACTGTGTCAAATCCCGTTGAAGTAAATATCATACCCCATAACAAGGTTATTAAACTTGGCATCCTAGAAACAATACCAACAAAAATAATCATTGAAATACCATTCCCAATTCCTCTTTTTGTTATTTGTTCTCCAAGCCACATTAGTATTGCAGTACCTGTTACTAATCCAAGTACTACCATTGCAGCTGTTAAAAATCCTGGTGAAACAAATACTCCGCTTGAGCTATATGACAAATATATTCCTATTGATTCTATCAATGATAAAGCTATTGTTAATATTTTTGTGTATTTATTTATTTTTTGTTTACCAACTTCTCCACCCTCTTTTGCAAGTTTATCTAAAGAAGGGATTATCATTTGCATTAACTGAATGATAATTGAGGCTGTAATATATGGCGTTATTGACATTGCAAATATCGAAAATCTACTAAAAGCTCCTCCTGATATTAAGTCTATAAGTCCAACTAATGAGTTAGATGAATCTGACATGGCATTATTTAGTCCCACAACATCCACTCCTGCAACAGATATGTGACATCCAAACCTAAATACAACTATTAAAACTAATGTGTATAAAAGTTTCTTTCTAACATCTGGAGTTTTAATTGCATTTAAAATAGTTTTAAACATTAATTAGTTCACCTCTACCTTTCCTCCAGCAGCTTCTATTTTAGCTTTTGCTCCTTTTGTGAATCTTACTGCTTTTACTGATACTGATTTCTCTATATTTCCTGTTCCTAATATGACTATGCCATTATTAATTTTTGTTATTATTCCTTCACTTAATAAAGTTTCAGCTGTTATTTCTTTAGCCTTAGATTTATTAAGCATTGTTAATGTTACTTCAACATAATCTCTAGCATGAATATTTGTAAACCCTCTTTTAGGCAATCTTCTATATAATGGTGTTTGTCCACCTTCAAATCCTCGTCTTACTCCTCCACCTGTTCTCGCTTTTTGACCTTTATGACCTCTGCCTGAAGTTTTTCCTAGACCTGAACCTGGACCTCTCCCAACTCTTCTTCTTGTTACCTTTTTTGTTCTACTTTTAATTGAACCTAATTCCACTTATTTCACCTCCTCCTCCCCTAAAAGTTTTGCTTCGCAAATACTTTTGGGGACCTCATATTATCCTCAATTAAATTATTTCTTCTACTTTCTTTCCTCTTCTCATTGCAACTTGTTCAACTGTGTGCATATTTTGCAAAGCGTTAAGCGTAGCCAATACCACGTTTCTTGGATTGTTTGTACCTATAACTTTAGTTTTTATATCTCTATAACCTGCTAATTCTAAAACAGGTCTTACGCTGCCACCAGCTATAAGTCCAGAACCTTCTGCTCCTGGTTTTAATAATACACTTGCACTACCAAATCTGCCTACATATTCGTGTGGTACAGTTGTTCCAACAATAGGAACTTTTATTAAATTCTTTTTTGCTTCTTCAATAGCTTTCTTAATTGCATCTGGAACTTCGGCTGCTTTTCCATTTCCTATTCCAATATGTCCACTTTCGTCTCCAACTGCCACAACAGCACTAAATCTAAAAGTTCTACCACCTTTTACAACTTTTGCAACTCTACTAATAGCTATTACTTTTTCTTTTAACTCTTGAACTGCTTTTTCTTCCACTCTCTCCATAATTACCTCCTAAAATTCTAACCCTGCTTCTCTTGCTGATTCTGCCAAACTTTTTACTACTCCATGATAAATATATCCACCTCTATCGAAAACAACTTTTGTTATATTGTTTTCCTTCGCCTTTTTAGCTATTGATTCTCCTACTTCTTTAGCCGCACTTGAATTAGCTTTTTTATTCTTTATATCTTTATCTAATGTAGAAGCACTAACTAAAGTTATGCCTTTAGTATCGTCAATAATTTGAACATATAAATTTGAATTACTTCTAAATACACAAAGCCTTGGTCTTTCAGGTGTGCCATTTAGTTTGTTACGAACTCTTTTATGCCTTCTTATTCTTTCTTGCTTTCTATCTATCTGTTTAATCATTTATTCTGCCCCTTTCTATTTTTGTACGGGTTGCATGCCATGCAACCCCTACACATACATCCTATTTCTTTCCTGTCTTTCCTTCTTTACGACGTATATGTTCATCAGCATATTTAATGCCCTTACCTTTATATACCTCTGGTTCTCTCTTACTCCTTATAATTGCTGCTATTTGCCCAACTAGCTCTTTATCTATACCTTTTACTATAATCTGGTTTGGATTTGGAACTTCTATTTTAATTCCCGTTGGTTCTGCTATTTCCACTGGATGTGAATACCCAACTGCAAGAACTAATGTATTTCCTTTTTTTGATGCCCTATATCCAATACCATTTACTTCTAACTCTTTTGTAAACTCTTCAGTAACACCTAATATCATGTTATTTATTAAGGTCCTCGTTAAACCATGTAACCCTCTATTAAATTTATCATCATCAGGTCTTTTAACTGTAATTACATTATTATCAATTGTTACTTCTACATTCTTATGTAATTCCCTTGTTAATGTACCTTTTGGTCCCTTTACTGTAATTGTTTGATTTTTTAATGTTATTTCTACTCCTGCTGGTACTGTTATTGGACTTTTTCCTATTCTTGACATTTTGCCTCTACCTCCTTTTCCTCTTAGGGCGGAGCAAGCCCCTCCCCTACATCTAATATCTAACTTCTAATTTACCATATATAAGCAAGTACTTCTCCCCCTACATTGTTTGCTCTTGCTTTTTTATCTGTCATTAATCCTTTTGAAGTTGAAATTACAGCTATTCCTAAACCATTAAGTACCTTTGGCAATTCTTCCTTTGCCGCATAAATTCTTAAACCTGGTTTACTAATTCTTTTTAAACCAGCTATAACTTTATTTCCTTTTTCGTCATACTTTAAGATAATCCTAATAATACCTTGTGTATCATTGTCAATTTCTTGGTATGATTTTATAAATCCTTCTTCCTGTAATATCTGTGCTATTGCACTTTTTATACTTGACTTAGGAATATCCACTGTTTTACACTTTCCTTTGTTTGCATTCCTAATTCTTGTTAACATATCTGCTATTGGATCAGTAGTATTCATTTACTGTACCTCCTTCTATTATTCTAGTCTCTAGTTTCTATTCTCTAGTCTCTAGATCACCAACTTGATTTTTTAACTCCTGGAATTTCGCCCTTATGTGCCAATTCTCTAAAGCATACACGACAAATTCCAAATTTTCTTATATAAGCATGTGGTCTTCCACATAATTTACATCTATTATACTCCCTAGTTTTAAATTTTTGTGGTTTTTGTTGTTTTACCTTTAATGAAGTTTTTGCCATAATTACCTCCTTTCCTCATTTTCAAACGGCATTCCTAATAACTTTAATAATTCTTTTGCTTCTTCATCTGTCTTAGCTGTTGTTACAATTATTATATCCATACCTCTTAATTTATCTATTTTATCATATTCAATTTCTGGAAATATCAATTGTTCTTTAATTCCTATTGAAAAGTTTCCTCTGCCATCAAAAGATTTTGCTGAAACTCCTCTAAAATCTCTTACTCTAGGAAGTGCTACATTAAATAATTTATAAACAAAATCATACATTTTGCCTGATCTTAATGTAACTTTGCAACCTATACTTACACCTTCTCTTAATTTGAAAGCAGCTATTGATTTTTTTGATTTTGTTACAATTGGTTTTTGTCCAGCTATTAATTCTATATCATTTATTGTATGTTCTAGTATCTTTGGACTGTCTTTTACATCCCCTAGACCTACATTAATAACTACCTTTTCTAATTTTGGCACTTGCATTACAGAAGTGTATCCAAACTTTTCCATCAATTTCGGTCTTACTTCTTTTTCATAAAGTTCTTTCAATTTTTCCATTTATTAAGCCTCCTTATTTTATTTCTGCACCACATTTTTTACAGACTCTTACTTTTTTATCTTCTTCTATTTTTATACCCACTCTTACTGGTTTATCACATTTTGAACACATAACACCAACTTTAGAAACATGAATTGGAGATTCTATTGATAGAATTCCACCTTCTGCTCCTTGTTTTTTAGGTTTTACATGTCTTTTTCTCACATTTATTCCTTTGGCAATAATTTTTTCAGCCGCAGGTAGAACAGTTAATACTTCGCCTTTTTTCCCTTTATCATTTCCTGATAAAACTTGTACTGTATCACCTTTTTTTATTTTCATTTAGGATTTTTCCCTCCTTTTTTATTGTTTTTATTTTTTGTCGTCATCCTGAGACTTACTTCATAGACTTACTTACGAAGGATCTCTTACTTTTAACTTACTACCCTTTCAATATGGGATTCTTCGTAAGATATCCTTTGTAGCAACACTCAGAATGACATTACTTATCACTTTTCATTCGTTTTATAGCACCTCAGGAGCTAATGATATAATCTTCATATAATCTTTGTCTCTTAGTTCTCTTGCTATTGGTCCAAATATACGCGTACCCCTTGGAGTTTTATCATCACGAATTATCACCGCTGCATTTTCATCAAATTTTAAATATGAACCATCTTCTCTTCTTACACCTTTTTTCGTTCTAACTACAACAGCTTTTACAACATCACCTTTTGAAACAACTCCACCTGGCGTTGCAGTTTTAACAGAAGCAACTATTACATCTCCAACATTAGCATATCTTTTAAGAGATCCGCCTAAACATCTGATACACATTATTTCTTTTGCGCCAGTGTTATCTGCTACTTTTAATCTTGTTTGTTGCTGTACCATAAGTTTATTCCTCCTTAATATTTATTTTAATCTGAGCCTTTTCAAGTATTTCAATAACTCTCCATCTTTTTTCCTTTGATAATGGTCTTGTCTCCATTACTTTAATTTTATCTCCTATTTCACATTTGTTTTCTTCGTCATGAGCTTTTAATTTATATGTTCTTTTCATTATTTTTCCGTATTTTGGATGTCTAACATTTTTCTCTACCGCTACTACTACTGTCTTATCCATTTTGTTTGACTTTACTATACCAATCATTACTTTGCGAAGATTTCTTTCTTCTTGCTTTTTTTCCATAACTACCTCCTTTTTTCTCCTATAATCATATCCTTGGACGGAGCAAGCCCCGCCCCTACAATGGCAACGCTTATCTCCACTCTATATTCCTACTATGCCTTTCTCAGCTCTCATGTCTCACTTCTCAATTTTCGATTTTCATTTCTCTTTCTCTTAAAACAGTTTTTATTCTTGCTATATCTTTTTTAACTGCTTTAATTTTCATAGGATTTTCTAGTCCATTTGTTGCTAAGCTAAATCTTAATTTAAATAATTCTGTTTTTAGCTCTCCTAGCTCCTTTTCTAAATCTGGTGAAGACATTTCTTTTATCTTATTTATCTTCATCACTATCACCATCCGTTTCATTTTCTTGAGATACATTATCTCCTGTTGCCTCTTCAGCTACTGGTGCCACTACTTCAACTTCTTTTTGTATATAATCTGCCCATATTGATTTAGTTTTACCTGCAATAAATCCTTCTTTTACTAAAAATTTTGTTTTTATTGGTAATTTATGCATTGCACGCCTTAAAGCTTCTTTTGCGGTTTCTTCAGAAATTCCTGCTATTTCAAACATTACTCTTCCTGGTTTTACTACTGCTACCCAATATTCAACTGCACCTTTACCTTTACCCATACGAGTTTCAGCTGGCTTTTTAGATATTGGTTTGTCTGGAAATATCTTTATCCAAACTTTTCCACCTCTTTTGGTAAAACGAGTCATAGCAATACGTGCAGATTCTATTTGATTTGCTGTTATTAATCCGCCCTCCATTGCTTGTAGTCCAAATTCGCCTTCTGTTACTTTGTTACCTCTTGTGGCTTTTCCTCTATTTCTACCTTTTTGCATTTTTCTATATTTTGTTCTTTTTGGCATTACTGGCATTAATGTTCTCCTCCTTCCACCTTAGCTTTCTTCTTTGGAAGAACTTCACCTTTATATATCCATACTTTTACACCTATTTTTCCATAAGTTGTATTTGCTTCAGAAAATCCATAATCTATATCTGCTCTAAGTGTTTGCAAAGGAATTGTTCCTTCTTTATAAAACTCAGTCCTTGCCATATCCGCACCACCTAATCTACCAGATACAGAGGTTTTTATTCCTAAAGCTCCTGTTTTCATCGTCTTTTGCATAGATTGTTTCATAGCTCTTCTAAAAGATATTCTCTTCTCTAATTGTGCACAAATATTTTCTGCTACTAATTGAGCATCCAAATCAACACTTTTTACTTCAACTATGTTTAGGTTTACTTCTTTTCTTATCATTTTTTGTAAATCTGTTTTTATCGCTTCTGATATAGCTCCACCTTTTCCTATTACTAATCCTGGTTTTGCCGTATATACATTAACTTTCACAAATTTAGCCGTTCTTTCTATTTCTATCTTAGAAATTCCGCTTAAGTATAATTTAGTTTTTATATATTTGCGAATTTTTTGGTCCTCAACTAAATAATCTCCAAAATCTTTTGAATTAGCATACCATTTTGAACTCCAATCTTTAATTATACCTATTCTCAATCCATGTGGATGCATTTTTTGTCCCATTATTTTTGCTCCTCTCTTAAAATTATCGTTATATGACATGTTCTTTTTCTAATTCTTACAGCTGAACCTTTTGCCGCTGGTCTAATTCTTTTTAATGTTGGTCCTTGATTTGCATATATTTCACTAACCACTAGATTTCCTCTTGTCATATGATGATTGTTTTCTGCATTTGCAATAGCTGATTTTAATAACTTTTCAATTATCACAGATGAAGCTTTTGGAGTGAACTTTATAATTGCTAAAGCTTCATCAACTTTTTTTCTTCTAATTAAATCTGCAACAATTTTTACTTTTCTTGCTGATATTCTAGCATATTTAAGTTCTGCTCTAGCTTCAATTTTCACGTTTTCTAAATCTTGCACTTTGTTTTACCTCCTTATTTTATGTGTCATCTCGAGCCTAACCCATTAATCTTACTTACGAAAAAGCTATTCCAATTACTAGATTCTTCGTAAGTTTAACTCTGTAGCAACGCTCAGAATGACAACTCTACTACAACGCCCTTCTCAAATTCTAGTCTCTAGTCTCTAGTCTCTAGTCTCTAGTCTCTAGTCTCTAGTCTCTAGTCTCTAGTCTCTAGTTTCTAGCCCTGCACCTTCGTTGATTTCTCTCCTGTATGTCCTTTAAAGGTTCTTGTTGGTGCGAATTCTCCTAATTTATGTCCTATCATTTCTTCAGTTATATACACTGGAACATGTTTTCTGCCATCATGAACAGCTATCGTATGTCCTACCATTTGTGGATAAATTGTAGATGCTCTTGACCATGTTTTTAAAACTTCTTTTTTACCAGATTCGTTTAATGCTGTAACTCTTTTTAATAATTCTGGTGCAATAAATGGTGTTTTTTTACTTGATCTACTCATTTACTATTTCCTCCTCTTAACTATGAATTTATTTGAGTGTTTCTTTTTATTTCTTGTTTTATATCCAAGTGCTGGTTTTCCCCAAGGTGTAAGTGGCCCTGAATGTCCTATTGGTGCTCTACCTTCTCCACCACCATGTGGATGGTCTACTGGGTTCATAACACTACCTCTTACAGTTGGTCTTATGCCTAAATGTCTACTTCTTCCTGCTTTACCTAGCTTTACATTTTCGTGATCTGAATTTCCAACTGTACCTATTGTGGCTCTACATTTGATTAATACTAATCTCATTTCTCCAGATGGCAACCTTACATGTGCATAGTTTCCTTCTTTTGCCATCAGTTGTGATTCTTGACCCGCTGATCTCACTAGTTTCCCACCTTGCCCTGGTTTTAATTCTATATTATGAATCATAGTACCAACTGGTATATTTTCTATTGGTAAACAATTTCCTATTTTTATATCTGCTTTTTCTCCAGATACAACTTTATCTCCTGCTGTTAACCCAAATGGAGCTAATATATATGCTTTTTCTCCATCTTCATATTCAATTAATGCTATATTTGCACTACGATTTGGATCGTATTCAACACCAACAATTGTAGCTACCATATTATCTTTTTTACGTTTAAAATCAATTATTCTATACTTTTGTCTACTTCCCCCACCTTGATGTCTTACGGTTATTCTACCATAAGAGTTTCTCCCTGAATGTTTTTTCTTCTTTGTAAGTAATGACTTTTCTGGTGTCTTTTTTGTTATCTCTTCAAAAGATAAAACTGTCATATTTCTTGTGGATGGGGTAGTTGGTCTATACTGTTTTATTCCCATTATTTTTCTCTCCTTATAAAAATTTTTTACATGAAAGCCTCTATGCTATCCTTGTATTTTCTGTTTTCTTTTACTGATTTAGCTCCTTTTGTTAAGTATGTTTTTTCAGTTGGATTTGTATCTATTTGAACCATTGCTTTTTTCCAATTTGAAGTCATTCCTGCTTGTGCTCTAACTCTTTTTTTCTTACCTCTAACATTCATTGTGTTCACTTTTTTTACTTTTACATCAAAAAGCATTTCAACAGCATGTGCAATTTGTATTTTTGTTGCAGCTGGATTTACCTTGAAAGTGTATCTTCCCATTTGTATATTATTATTACTCTTTTCTGTTATAATTGGCTTTATTATTATGTCTTCTGGTTTCATTAAGAGTACACCTCCTCAATTTTTTTAACAGTATCTATTGTTAAAATTAGTTTTTTATAATTTAACAAATCATAAACATTCATTGTATTTACTAAACTTGTTTTTACATTTTCAATGTTTCTTGCTGATCTTTGTACGTTTTCATTTTTTTCTGGTAAAATTATTAATAATTTTCCTTCTAATTTTAAATTGTTTAACGCATTTACCATGTTTTTTGTTTTTATTTCTGTAAATGGTATTTTATCTAAAATTATTAAATTATTTTCTAATACTTTTGAACTCAATACAGATTTAACAGCTAATTGTCGTTCTTTTTTGTTTACTTTGTATTTGTAATTACGAGGTTTTGGTCCTAAAGCAATACCTCCTTTAATCCATTGTGGTGCTCTTGTACTTCCTTGTCTTGCTCTACCTGTCCCTTTTTGTTTCCAAGGTTTTCTTCCACCACCAGAAACTTCTGCTCTGGTCTTAGTGCTTGCTGTACCTTGTCTTTGGTTTGCCATAAAATTTACCATTACACTATGCACTATAGCTTCATTTGGTGTTATGCCAAATATTTCTTCTTTTAGCTCTATGCTTTCTGTAACTTTTCCTTCTATATTGTATACATCTACTTTAGGCATTTTATTTTCCTCCTATTTTTTGTTTTTTATTGAGCTTTTTATTTTTAGTATTGCTCCTTTTGGTCCAGGAACACTACCTTTTACTAAGATTATGTTTTTATCCAAATCTACTTTTATAACTTTTAAATTTTGTATTGTGACAGTTTCAACACCCATATGCCCTGGTAATTTTTTACCTTTTAAAACTCTACTTGGTGTTGCACAAGCTCCCATTGAACCTGGTCTTCTATGGTACATAGAACCATGTGCCATAGGCCCTCTATGTTGCCCGTGACGTTTAATTACGCCTTGGAAACCTTTTCCTTTTGATATTGCTTGAACATCAACTGATTCATCTGCTTGAAACAAATCTGCCTTTAGTTCGTTGCCTACTTTATAATTTTCTATATTATCTACCCTAAACTCTCGTAAATGTTTTTTTGGTGATAATTTAGCTTTATTAAAATGACCTTTAATTGGTTTTACAACATGTTTTTCTTTTACATCTACAAAACCTAATTGTATAGCATTATATCCATCATTTTCTATGCCCTTTATTTGTACTACTGTACAAGGTCCAGTTTCTATAACTGTTACTGGAATAACTGCACCTTTTTCATTAAAAATTTGCGTCATTCCTATTTTTTTACCGATTAATCCTTTTTCCATTTTTCATTCCTCCTTTTAACTATTGGCTAAATTAGATGTAAATATAAAATCTGTCCTTACAATTCATCTACTTTAGCATGGCTTTAAGGTGTTTTATTATGTTATAAGTTTTTCTAACCTCTAACTTCTAACCTCTAACCTCTATTTTATAATTTTATTTCTATATCTACACCTGCTGGTAAGTCTAGCTTTTTAAGACTTTCAATCGTTTTTTGTGTTGGATAAATAATATCAATAACTCTTTTATGTGTTCGCATTTCAAATTGCTCTCTAGCATCTTTGTGCTTATGTGGTGAACGCAAAATTGTTATAATTTCTTTTTTTGTTGGAAGTGGAATAGGTCCTGAAACTTGTGCACCTGTCCTTTTAGCTGTTTCAACTATTTTTTCTGCTGATTGTTCTAATATTAGATGGTCATAAGCTTTTAATCTTATCCTAATTTTTTCACTTCCATATGTTTGTACTGTTGATACTATTTTTGATTCTTTTTTTGCATCTTCTTTTTTTGTTACTGTTTTTGCGGCATTTTCTATTTTTGCTGGTTCTTTTTCCTTTTTAACTTCCGCCTTCTGCTTTCCACCTGTTGTTTTTGATGCTTCTTTCTTTACAATTTCTTTTTTTACAACTTCTTTTTCTACCTTTTCATCTTCCGTTTTTTGATTTTTTACTTCTGTTTTTGCCATTGCAATTTACCTCCTTATTTTAGTTGCGACATCCATCAACGCACCCTGGTGTTTTCTTTTTAAAAATACTAAAACTCAAGTGTAAAATCCACCTGAGATAAGTGCAATATTTGAACTTACCCGCCTAGTCATAGCCAGACATACTCTATAAGAGTTCCCTCCACTTAATCAAATTTTTAAGTGTAGCTACATCTTACTTCATCGCAATTTTTTTACATATTGTATTAGTATACCCTTTTTTACAAATATTGTCAATAGTTTAATATGAAAATGTTGAAATTTTTAAAAAATAGTAAGATTCTTCGTGAGAAAGACTTTGTAGCAACGCTCAGAATGACAACTATTTGTTTTTTGTAAGTATATCACATTTTATGTTTCGAAAGAAGTCTATTTTAATTATCACACAGAAACAAAAGGACACTTTAATATAAAGCGTCCTTTTGTTATTCTTGTCAATTGGCTCTCTTTACTCCTTCTTCTTATTATCTGGTTCGAGTGTAAATTCATATGTATCAAATGAAACGTCTGGAATTTTAACAACGGTTATCTTTAATAATCCAGATATTATATACAAATGAATTCTATTAACTGCAAAAGAAATTACTTCGTTTAAAGTATAGGGAAAATCATTGTAATCTTCCTCATCAAAAGGAACCTTCCCTTCTTGTTTATCGCTAGTCACATAAGTAACACCTTTGGGACTAGAATGAACCCAAATTTTTAGATTGAGATTTGACAAATCAAATTTATCACCTAAAGTGTTAGCCATTGCATCGAATTTTGGAATTAAAAATCCAATCATAAATTCTTTTGCCAACGACCCCTTTATTCTTTCATAGTAAAGCCGATTGTCTTCATCGCCGTCTACTTTTGCTATGCAACCACTAACAAACGAATTCAAAAAAAATCTTTCATCCTTGATTGACATGGCGTTCTCCATTTACATTATCTAATTTAGATGGTGAATTATCACTAACACACAACTCATGATATTTTATCACAATTCACATAATAAGTCAACTACTAACCCCTTTGTTTTACTACTTCATACATTATTATTCCTGCTGAAACAGAAGCATTTAATGATTCTATTTTTCCTTTCATTGGTATATTTACCAACACATCTGCATTTTCTTTTACTAGTCTGCTTATTCCAAAACCTTCGCTACCGATTATTAAACAAATTGGTCCTTTTAAATTTTCTTGGCTGTAGTATTTTGGAGCTTCCGTGTCTGTTCCATAAATCCATAATCCTGCTTCTTTTAAATCTTTTATTGTATCACTTAAATTTGTAACTCTTGCTATTTTCATATATTGTACTGCTCCTGCTGAAGTTTTGCTTACCGTCGCATTTACTTGAGCCGCTCTTCTTTTTGATATTATTATTCCATGAACTCCAGCTCCTTCTGCTGTTCTTATTATTGAACCTAAGTTATGTGGGTCTTCTATTCCATCTAGCATTACAATAAATGGGTCCTCATTTTTTAATTTTGCATATTCTAATATATCTTCAACTTCTGCATATTCAAACGGCGGTACAATTGCAATAACGCCTTGGTGGCTTTTTGTATTACTCATACTGTCTAATTTTACTTTTTCAACTTCAACAATTACTACTTTTTGCTTTTTTGCCATACCAATAATTTCATTTATTGAACCATGCCTTTCTCCTTTTTGAATAAACAGCTTATTTATGTCTTTGCCTGATTTAAGTAGCTCAATCACTGCATTACGCCCTTCGATTATGTCTTCGTAGGTTTTATCTTCCATAAAATCTTTCTCCTCCTCATCTTTCTTGTTCATCATTTGATTTGCTAGAATTTTGCTTTGCTGAATTGGTCTCTTGCAGATTATCTTGATTGTGTAGTTTCTTTTGTCTTTCTATTTCATATGTTTTAGCTTTCTCCATTGCCTCAAAAACTTTTACTACATTATAACCTTCATCACATTTTTCAGCCAATCCTACTATAGGTACATGTACTTTATGATTAATCTTACTAAATGCTTCATCACTATTTAATAAAAATGGATATTCAGCTTTACTGTTCTTTAATTCTTGGATATTCTTCGCCTCTTTATCAGAATAATATAACAAAGCATTATAATATGTGAGATTTTTATTTTCTAAATTACCCTGTAAGAAAGTTATATCTACATTGTACCATTTATATTCACCCATTTTTGGATCTAGTAATCTTACTTGATTCCACATATGATTCATTCGCAATTTTTCATTTTGCTCTCCCTCAAATCCATAAATTTGCTTAGTTTCAATCCCCAAATATTTCATAACATTAGCAAATAAATCAGAATAACCTGCACAAATTATTTTTTTACGTAATGCTCCATCCATTCTTCTTGATTCAATTGCTCTTGGGTTTTTAATATCAAGTTTAGTAGCTTCATCATCATATGTATTATTTTGGATAATTCTACCTACGGCTATTATAAATTTCTCCATCTCTGGCATATTTTTGTTGTTTTTTAAATCTAAAAACTGTTCCTGCATATAATTTATCAATTTTTTATATGTATCTAAATTATAAATTGTATTTATATCACTTTCTGCAAGATTGTCCCCTATATATGCCCTATTTATACTTACAGAATCAATAATATACTTTTGTTCTAATTTTTCAATTTCTTCTAAACTTAACGAAGCAATGCTCCTAAGTCCTATTTGTACTCTAGGTTTTGTATCTCCTAGTTTACTATCCATTTTTTTTATGTAATCATTTTCATATAACAATGCTCTGTTTTCATTTTTTCTTACACTATCTATATATTTTTCATTTCGTTTTTTGTCGAAGAATATTATAATCTTATCAACGGATCTAACATAAAAAGGATTATATTTATTTTCTTCACCTATTTTATCCCATCCTTTTTCTTTAATTCTTTCTAAATTTTCTAAATACTTCTCATATTCTTGCACATATGCATCATGAATTGGTCTTAAATTATCCATGTTTCTTAATGAATTTTTATTAAGAATTTCTATATTTTCCATATTTTCTGTCTTTTCAACAACTGGTTTTACATATGTATCAACTGCTTCAATAATAGTGGTTATTCCAATTGCTCCTATATGTGCAAGGGGTATCGCCATTATTGCACATAACGCCATTCCTTTAATTAAATTCTTTATTCTTTTTGACATCCCTTTTTCTTTTGCTTTTCTTAGCTGCTCTTTTTTACCAGTATATCTCATACCGTTTTCTCCTTTTCTTTCTAAAAATATCTACTATAATAGCTCGCTCCCATGGTGCGATAGGTATTTCCCTCTCGGGCAGGTGACGTGACAACGCATTTCGCTAAATATCAAGCACTCACGCACTAACTTTCGTCATCCAGCTTAAGCACAGACAAAAATGCTTCTTGCGGAATTTCCACACTGCCAATTTGCCTCATCTTTTTCTTGCCTTTTTTTTGCTTTTCTAATAACTTTTTCTTTCTTGTAATATCGCCGCCATAACATTTTGCTAATACATCTTTACGCATTGCAGATAATGTTTCTCTGGCAATTATTTTTCCACCGATAACCGCTTGTATAGGTATTTCAAACATATGTCTTGGTATTTCTGTTTTTAGTTTTTCAATCATTTTTCTGCCCCTGTTATATGCACTATCTGTGTGAACTATAAATGAGAGTGCATCTACAGGTTCGTTATTTATGTGTATATCAAGCTTTACAAGCTTCGATTGTCTGTACTCTTTGAATTCATAGTCAAATGAAGCATAACCTTTTGTTTTTGACTTTAACATATCAAAAAAATCATAAATTATCTCATTCAATGGTAATTCATAAATTAGAGTAACTCTGCTTTCATCTAAATATTTCATGTCTAAGTAAATTCCTCTGCGGTCTTGACACACCTGCATTATATTGCCTACATATTCTTTTGGTAGCATAATTTTTGCATTTACAATTGGTTCTTCTATAAAATCTACCTCTTGCGTAGTTGGTAACTCGATGGGATTGTATAAGTCTATTATTTCACCATTTGTTTTATGAACCTTATATATAACTGATGGAGCAGTGTTTATTAAATTTAAGTCAAATTCTCTTTCCAATCTTTCTGTTACAATTTCCATATGTAATAAACCCAAAAATCCGCATCTAAATCCAAAACCTAATGCTATTGAAGTTTCTGGTTCATACTGCAATGCCGCATCGTTTAGTTTTAGCTTTTCTAATGCTGACTTTAAGTCTTCGTAATCTCCGCCTTCTAATGGATACATTCCACAATACACCATCGAAACTGCTTCCTTATATCCTGCCAATGCTTTTATAGCGGTGTTTGCTGCATTTGTTATTGTATCTCCTACATGTATATCTGATACTGTCTTTACACTGGCTGCAATATAACCTACTTCGCCAGCTTCCAGCTTTTCTGCCGGAACATATTGCCCTGCACCAAAATAGCCCAATTCTGCTACTGTAAATTTCTTATTGTTCGCCATAAACAATATTTCGTCGCCAACTTTAACCGAGCCTTCTTTTACTCTAACATGACTTAATGCACCTTTATAATTATCATAAAAAGAATCGAAAATTAAGCATTTTAAAGGAGCATCTATATTTTGTTCTGGACCTTTAAAATCTGTTATTATCCTTTCTAAAACTTCATCTATATTTAACCCTGTTTTTGCTGAAATGCAGGGTGCATCCATCGCTGGAATTCCAATTATATCTTCAATTTCTTTCTTTATTTCTTCTGGTCTTGCATTTGGCAAGTCTACTTTATTTATAACTGGTAAAATATCTAAATTGTTTTCCAATGCTAAATACACATTTGCTAACGTTTGAGCCTCCACTCCTTGGCTTGCATCTACAACCAATATCGCTCCTTCACATGCTGCTAAACTCTTCGAAACTTCGTAGTTAAAATCCACATGCCCAGGTGTATCTATTAAATTAAATATATATTCTTTGCCATCTTTACTTTTATAATTCATTCTAACAGCTTGAGCTTTAATTGTTATGCCTCTTTCACGTTCAATATCCATGTTGTCTAGCACTTGGCTTTCCATTTCTCTCGAAGACAAAGCCCCTGTTTTTTCAATTAATCTATCTGCTAGGGTTGATTTTCCATGGTCTATATGTGCTATTATACTGAAGTTTCGTATGTTTTTCATTTTTTCTCCTTTATTTTAATAAAGAACTTGAAAATTACCTCAAGTTCTTTTTTTACTGAAACTAACACGTTATTGTGCTACTTTGTTTGAACATTCATCACGCAGTATTTTTGTAAAAATCCATTCTTCAAGTATCTCCCAATCTTCAACTGTTAACACTATTGGTGATGTCACATGAAATAAACATGGTACAAGTTCACCGCTTTCCATAGCAGATGCTATTCCTACAATAATTTTTCTCCCATTTAAATAAATATCAAAACTACATTCAAAAAAGTATTCATCTAGTTTAACTATTTCACCACGAACTTCATTATTATCTTTAATAAGTTCTCCTAATGATACTTTTTGAATGCCTTCCATGTTAGCCTCCACAGTAATGGTTAAATGTTATGTGAAAATATTTTAACACAATTTTTTATAAATTTCAACTATTTTTACAATTGTTTATGGCAATTGGGGTTACTGTTTAACACTTTAACCTAAATATCCGCTTGTAAGTGTTCTAGAACGTACTTTTCATATAGAAATCAACAATAATAGCCCGCTCCCGTGGTGGTAATATATTTTTTTTAGGCTCCTCCAAGTGATTCCCACTCGTATCCTCCTAAAAAAAATATATTACCACCACTCGCGCTATTCC